>JBBSXQ010000001.1:0-8080 GCA_038045725.1 Nanobdellota archaeon
GAATCAAAGGCAAGAGGGACCATAAAAAAATATAATCTCTTCAAGAAAAAAGAGAAGATTATCATAGCTCTATCAGGAGGAAAAGATTCTGCAACAACTGCTTATCTCTTGAAAAAATTAGGATATGACCCTGAAGGAATTCATATTGATCTTAAGATAGGAAGTTATAGTGAAAAGTGTTTGAATGCTGTTAAGCAGTTATGTAATGACTTAGACATTAAACTTCATGTTTATGACACAAAAAAAGAGCTTGGAAGCGGGATGTGTTATTTGAGAACATCTGTTCAGGAGAAGAATTTAAATTCAAAAAAAGGAAAGCTGAAAAATTGCGCTGTCTGCGGAGTAATCAAGAAATGGATACTTAATAAAAAAGCAAGAGAGCTAAAAGCAGACAAGATAGCAACAGGCCATAATCTTGATGACGAAGCCCAGACTTTTTTAATGAATATATTCAAGGGAAGCCCTGAATTAAGCTTTAACACAGGACCGATATCAAGAAACATCTCTGATAAAATGTTTGTTCCCAGGATAAAACCTCTTTTTTTTATAGCAGAGGAAGATGTGAGAAAATTTTCAAAAGAAAAAAATCTTCCTGTTGTTTATGACAAATGCCCCTGTGCCACTGACTCTTACAGGATACAGATTAGAAAGATCATGGAATCTTTTTCAGAAAAAGAAAAATTAAACATAATAAGAAATTTTGATATTTTAAAAAGTAAAATCCCTAAGACAAAAGATACAAAAGTATCTTACTGCAAAATCTGCGGTGAACCTGCTAGAAACAATTTATGCAGAATGTGTAAGTTGGTTAGGGTTTAGAAAAGTTTTTAAATCTTTAAAAGTCTCAAAACTTATGAAAAATCATTTACAATTAGAAGAACTGCAAATGTCTGAAGAAGAAAGATTTGATAAAATAATAGGTAGAAACAGCAGAACTTCTAATCTACCTGGAATAGAGACTCCCTTAGGACATGCTTATTCAATTATTTTAGAAGAGCTAGCTAAAGAAGGTATAGATACTACCCCTGATTTATCCTCTTTTTTAAAAAGTATCAAACAAGAGTTAATTAGCAGAGGCTATCTATACGAGTCAAAGTATACTGATTTAACTAGCCCATCTTATTATGGAAGAGAAACAAACGGAATAATGAAATACATGTTGAAAAAAGGTTTATCTCATGTTAGCTGTGAAAAAATTATGAGGCGAATTTTAGGTCCGGGTTGCGGAGTTACATATGCTCCAGAATATAGGGCTGAAAATATAAAAAGATTTTTTAAGTAATAAAATAAATTATAATATCATTTATCTTCTTCTAGATTTCTTTTTCTTAACTGTCTTTTTCTCTTTCTTTAATTTTGAAAACCCAAAAATATAAAGTATTGGTAAGATTCCAACTGAGTTGATTATTGCAAGAGCAATAAACCAGGCAGGAGAGTTATTTCTTGCAGCTTTCCACATAGCTATAAGTTTCCAGACAATCTCCCAGATAAGAAGAATTACAAGCAAAATTAAAGGTATCCCTAATTGAACCGATATATCTGTTAAGTAATTTAAAGCCATTTTATCCTCTTTTGATAATTAGGTAAAGTATTTTTAGTTTAAAAGGTTTTCTTTAATCCCAATCTGGAAAATTTTTATCAGGAGTTATCTCTAATTTACTGCACCAGTTAGGATATAATCTTCTTGTTAAATACTTTCCAGCATCTGGGTTTTTTTTATAGAAAATCATATCTCCGGGTCCGTATGCTTTTGTAAATCTTTTTTTTATTATTTCATGTGCTTCTTCTTCAGTTAAGTTTAATTTTACACAAAGTCTTATTAGGCTATATTGTGGTTCATCACAATTTGCAAATAAATCATATACTTTTTTAAAATCAATTTTTTTGCCTTTTTTTAAATCTTCAAGTAAAAAATCATCAAATTTTAATCCTTTAACTGAATCATATTCTGCAGAATCTTTTGCAATTTCTCCTCTCTCTATCATTTTCTCAAGTATATTTCTTGCCCTTCTACTCATCTCTGTCTCATAATGTTCTTTAGTCATTTTTTATTAGTATTTATTCTTAAAATTATTTATAAATTTATCTGTTTCTATACCTGATTGTTATAAGATAGATTAAAGATGCAAGTATAATTCCAGAAGAGTCAATAAAAAAATCTCCGAATGAGCATACTCTTCCCGGAACAAAATACTGGTGAAGCTCATCTAGTGCGCTGTATGTAATTGCTATAACTAATACTAGGAAAAAAATATTTAATTTTTTATCTCCTTTAAGAGAGGAGATTTGTATAAAAAATGTTAGAGAGAAGAAAATAAAAAAGTGATATACTGGCGAGAGGAGATTTGTAGTTGATGTGGAAATTTCAGGAGCAAAAGAGGACATATAAAAAATAAAAATAGCTATTATAAATGTAATTATCCACGAAATATTTGAGTGTCTTTCAAACCATATTATCACCATAAAATAAAAATAAGTTTGGTTCTTTTAAGCATTTATATTGTTTGTTAAAAAATTGTATTCTCTTGTTATCATATATTAGTTTATAGAAATGTTTAAATACTATTCCTATCTCTGGTTTCTGTTTACTACAACTGATAGTAACTTAAAAGAGCTGACATACAACCTATTGTATAGTAAAAAGAACCCCCTGGTTCTTCTTACGACATCTCCTTTAAGGGAAAATAAGGAAAAAGAACAAATTCCTTATAACATTTCCTTTTAAGAGAGAAGAAAACTCTTTTTTAAAAAACACACAATGAACTGCCCATACTGTTCAGATAAAAATTCAAAAGTAACTGATAAGAGAGAGTCTCCTGAAGGAATAAGGAGAAGAAGAGAGTGTCTCAAATGCAAAAAAAGGTTCACAACCTATGAAAAAGTAGAAAGGAGTGATTTGTATGTCACAAAGAAAGATGGGAGAAGAGAGAAATTTTCAAGGGAAAAGCTTGAAAATGGGATTTACAGGGCTTTTGAGAAAAGGCCAATAGCAAAAGAAAAGGTTGACAAGATGATAAACGAAATAGAGGAACAGATAAGAAAAAAAGGCAAGGAGATTAAGAGCTCAGCAGTAGGTGAGATTGTTATGAAGAAAATAAAAAAATTAGATAATGTTGCTTACATAAGATTTGCTTCTGTTTACAAGGATTTCCAGGATGTTAATGATTTTAAACATGTCATAAAGGAGATAAAGTAAGATGGGGGAAAAAAGAGGATTAAATCTAGAGAAATATTTTACAAAAAATCTTGAGGAAGGAAAAACTGTTTATGACATGTTTGATTATGAAAAATCAGATATAGGTATCACTGATGATGATGGAGTTAAACAATTTACTCAGAATGTAGAATTTCCTAAAGATTGGAATTATTTACCTAAACAAATAGTAGCCTCAAAGTATTTTTATGGTGAACAAAAAACATCTGAGAGAGAGTATTCAATAAAACAATTAGCAGGTAGAGTTAGTGATACTTTTTACGAGTGGGCTTTAAAACAAAATTATTTTTCTTCAGAAGAGTATGCTAAAAATTTTAGAGATGAACTTATTAATATATCAATAGGTCAGAAGGCTTCATTTAATTCTCCTGTCTGGTTTAATGTTGGAACACATAAAATTTCCAAAACAAACCCAAATGACCAGAAAGAAGCTTACATAATTAATGATTCTGGAGAGGTTCAAAAAATACCTCTTGGAAAAGATAGAGAGTATCCTCAAACCTCTGCTTGTTTTATACAAAAAGTAGAAGATACAATGGAAGGAATAATGGAACTTGCTAAAAATGAAGCTCTTTTATTTAAGTATGGTTCTGGTACAGGGTCAAATCTTTCAACACTTAGATCTTCTTATGAAAAATTATCTGGTGGTGGAAAACCATCTGGACCTCTTGCTTACTGGGCTTTTTATGATAAAGTTGCAGGTATTGTAAAGTCTGGTGGAAAGACAAGAAGAGCTGCAAAGATGGATATTCTAAATGTATGGCACCCAGACATACTTCATTTTATAGAATCTAAAGGTAAGGAGGAAGAGAAATTACATATTTTAGTAGATAATGGAATTCCATATAAGGATGCACAGGACAGTGTTAATTATCAGAATACAAATATTGCTGTTAGAGTTAATGATGCTTTTATGAATTCTGTTGAGAAAAACACCGAGTGGAAAACAATACCTGTTCATAATAAAGAGATGGCTAATTTAATGCCTAGTTTTAATTCAAGAGAACTTCTAATGAAGATTGCAGAATCAAACTGGAAATGTGGGGACCCAGGTATTCAGTATCATGATATAATAAATAAATGGCATACATGCCCAAATTCCACACCTATAGAAGCTTCTAATCCGTGTTCAGAATATATGTTTATTGATAATAGTTCGTGTAATCTTGCATCAGTAAATCTATTAAAATTTCTTAATAAAGATGAAACATTCGATATTAATGCTTTTAATAGCACTGTAAAGATAGTGGCTATTGCTCAAGATTTAGAGATTGATAATTCTTGTTTTCCGACAGAAAAGATTGCTGAGAATTCACATAAGTTTAGGCCTCTTGGAATGGGTTATGCAAATTTAGGAGCATTAGTAATGAAGCTAGGACTTCCGTATGATTCTGATGAAGCAAGAGCAACAGCAGGAGCAATAACTGCATTGCTTACTGGAAAAGTGTATGAAACATCTACTGAGATGGCTGAGAGTATTGGAACCTTTGAGGAATTTGAGAAAAATAAAGAACCAATGTTAAATGTAATGAAGATGCATAGAAATGCATTAAAGAATATTGATAGAAATAAAATTCCTAAAAGTTTAGAGAGTGTTTTAGATGAAGCTGAAAAAACTTGGGATAATGTAATAAGAAGAGGAGAGTTATATGGATTTAGAAATTCACAAGCAAGCGTATTAGCTCCGACAGGAACTACAGGAAGAATGATGGATTGTGATACTTTAGGTATTGAACCAGAAATTGGTTTAGTCCAGACAAAATTTCTATCTGATGGTGGAACATTAAAGATAATTAATAATAGTGTTGAACCAACTATGGAAAGATTAGGTTATAAAAAGTCACAAATAAAGGAGATGTTAGATTATATAACTAAAAATGAGACAATTGAAGGAGGTCCACATATAAGTGAGGAACACCTTCCAATATTTGATTGTTCTAATAAACCAGAAGAAAGAAAGAGAACAATTTCTTATCAGGGACACCTTAAGATGATGGCTGCTGTACAGCCTTTTATATCCGGGGCTATTTCAAAGACAGTAAATCTTCCAAAAGAAGCTAGTATTGAAGAAGTATATACTTCATTTGTAGAAGCATGGAAATTAGGTATTAAATCAGTAACTTTGTATAGAAACGATTGCAAAAAATGGCAACCAATGAATTTTTCTAAGAAGAATCTTGAAAAAGAAGTTAGTAAACCAGTAAGAAGAAAACTTCCAACAACTTGTTTTTCTAAGAGACATAAATTTGATTTAGTTGGGCACGAAGGATATCTGCATGTTGGAATGTATGAAGATGGGAAACCAGGAGAGATTTTTATAGGTATGAGTAAAGAAGGGAGTACAATAGGAGGATTAATGGATGCATTTGCAACATCAATAAGCCTTAATTTACAACACGGAGTTGAATTAGATAGTCTTGTAAAGAAATTTAAGAACCAAAAATTTGAGCCAAATGGTTTAGTTTATGAAGGACATCCTGATATAAAGACTGCAGAATCTATTATAGATTATATCTTCCAATTTATGGAAAAAGAATTTTTATCGAATGAAATTAAATTAGGTGAAAAGAAAGAAGAAATTATTAATAATACTTCTGAGGTATTTGGGAACAGTGAACCAGCAAAGTTTTGTCCTTGTGGTGAGAAGATGACTAAGGTAAATCATTGTACATATGAATGTCTAAAATGTCACTTTCAGGACAAAGCAGGATGTGGAGGTTAATCCCTCAAAACAACCTTTTCATAATAATCATCTTTATAAAATCAAAGAATAAAACAATTATATATTAAAAGAGATAAAATGGTGCTGACAAATTTAAAAGTTCTTGAATTGAATGAAAAATATAACTTAATAGAGGGTCTTTCTGAAAGAGAACTTAAAAATCCAGAAGGGTATCTTCTTGAGCTAAGAGTTGGAGAGATATTTGTGCTTAAGAAAAAGCAGAGGGGTTTTTTAGGAGTTGAGAAAAGAAAAACTCCTCAGGTTACATCAATTGCTAGTTTTGAGAAACACGGGAATAAAATTGTAAGAATGAAACCATGGGATTATTATCTTGTATCAACTATAGAAAAAATAAATTGTCCTAGTGAAAAAATTGAGATAGAACCAGGAATGCCTCCACAATATATTGTTCCAGTAATAGGTACAAGAACTACAAATTTTAGAAGTGGTGTTGCTCTTCACTGCACTGATACAAATCCAGGATATTCTGGGAAATTGACTTTTGGACTTTCAAATCTCGGGCCGTGTGATTATCATATTCAGTTAGGAGCAAGAATGTTTACAATTAAATTTGTCCCGCTGATTGGAGAGATTGCGAGAGCCTATGAAGGACAGTGGCAGGACGGAAGAACCTCGACAGGAGGAAAGCTAGAGGAGCAGGTTTAAAATGACAGAAGAATTCAAACAAAAGTTTGATTATATTAGAAACGAATTAAGTAGTAAATTTGAAAAAGAGATGAATGTAATAGATAAAGATTTTTTAATTAATGAAAAATATGAGAGAGATAAGCCTGGTGTGAAGCATTTTAGAAATATTGAAGGAGATACATTAAATGAAGTATATCATAAATCCATTATTGAAGCTTTAAAATACGGTAGAATTAATTATATTGAAAGAGGTAGTTGTGCAGGGCAACATAGAATAGAGTTTGATGAGGCAAATATTATGATATATCATCCTACAGCTACTAAACCAATAGCACCAACATCAAGACCTGGAATAACAGTATCAACAAATGATGAAAATATAGAGGAATATTTTCAGAATTATCTAATTGAAGGAGTATTAAAAGATAGAGAACATTATACTTATGGTGGATGGATAGTCGGAATTCCGAAAACAGCAAATGGACCAAAAGGTGGGAAAAAAATATTACCTCTAACTCATAAAAGTATTCCGAGAGGCACAAGATTTAATCAGTTAGAATGGTGTTTGAACTATCTATCTAAAAGTTATGATAATAATCATGCATATATAACCATAGGCTGTGCAGAAGGATTACAGAGATATGACTGGCCTTATACAGAGGAAACTAAAGATACAGAGAGGGGAACAACAGAGTGTTTAAGACAAATTTTGTTTAAAGTTAGGGATAATAGATTAAATGTAAAAACAGTTTGGAGGTCATGGGATTTAATATCTGGTTTTCCTGAGAACTTGGGGGGCATGATAAGATTGATGGAACATAGTGTTGAATATATAAATGCAGTAAAGAAAGACCATTTACCTGAACTTAAACCAGGTATCTTAAAAGCAACAAGTGATGGGTTACATATTTACGAGGAGAAATTAGACATAGCTAAATTATGGGCAGGTTTATCAGATTCTAAAAAAGACAAGGAAAATTCTTTATAACAGGATAAAAACTTTTATAAACATACTTCTTTCTCTTAATTTAATGTTTATTAACATAAAATGGCAAAAAATCACGAAGTTCCAGAAGTTTCAGAAAAAGAATTTGAAAGTTTTACAAAAAAAGGAATAGTCTTAATTGACTTTTTTGCAGAGTGGTGCATGCCCTGTGTTATGATGGCTCCTGTAATCGACGAGCTTTCTGAAAAATTCAGCGGAAAAATAAAATTCGGGAAAGTTAATGTTGATGATAATCAGAAACTCTCCCAGAAATTCAGTGTATTTTCAATACCTAGCTTTATAATTTTCAAGGAAGGAAAAATTACAGATAAGCTTGTTGGTTCTGTATCTTCTGAAGAACTTGAGGAGAAGCTGGAAGGATATTTGAAATGAGATATATAGATTTTGGAGTTAAGCTCCTTAGTAAGGAAGAGGGAAAAAAATACAGAGATTCACTTTTAAAGCTTCGCAAGAAATCCATCTCCTTTTAAGGGATGGATGAATTGCGTTT
>JBBSXQ010000002.1:0-7148 GCA_038045725.1 Nanobdellota archaeon
TAGTTTTTCTTAGTTTTCACCCTACAGCAAGCTGTAGGGTATAACGATTAATAAATCATACAAAATAGCATGTTTTATGGGTAAAAAGTACATAAATCATACCAAATAGCAAGATTTATATAGTTTTAAAAGAGATAATAATTATGGTAACCAAGTATGACATATTTGAAGCAATATACAAATATCAGCATCCGATAAAACCTATAGAGATATTGAAAATGCTAAACAAAAATGAGAGGGAGTATAATAATATTATTCGTCTTGTTAGTGAACTTGTGAATGAGAATCTTATAGTAAAAACACCATATGGCCTCCAAATTAAAAAAACAGATAAGACAAAAAATCTTTATGACATCATTTACCATTGTTTAAGCAATGACTTAAACTACAACTCTCTTATAGATCCTGATCTAATTGGGTTTGTAAGCATGGCTCTAAAACAAAAAGAGATAACCTCTAAAGATGCAAATTTGAATCCCAAAACCTTAAAAAAATATATTAATATCTTAAACGAAAATAATTTAATCTTAATAATTTCTGAAAAGCCTCTAAGAGCAAAAGTCTTTTATAATATTCTTTTAAATAACTTGCTTGTATATTTTGGATATAAACATAAAGTTATAACTGAAGATATTTCTAATTATCTTGAAGAGATTGTCAGGGAGTTGACTTTATTTAAAAAATTAAGAAAAGGCAGGGAACAAAAATATAGGCAAATCGCAGAAGAATTAGAAGTGTATTTTATCCATCATAGTCTTTCTTTAGAGGGCAATCCTGTAACCTTGCCTCAAACAAGGAAAATATTAAAGGATAAGATAATACCCTCAAACTTAAGAATTAATGATGTAGATGAAATCAAGAACTATCAAAAGGCTATTTTTCAGATGTTGCAAGATAGTAAAAATAAGAGACTGCTTACAATTCCAACAATACTTAATTATCATGCCTTAGCTATGGCTCATATTCCTGAAATAGCCGGAAAAATAAGGAAAACAGAAGTGTATATTAAAGGAAATCTTAATTTTAAAATAACCAAAGCAGAAAAATTAGAAAAAGAGCTCGACAAGCTTTTAATAAAATACAATGATTTTATAAATAGAAAATCTTCATTGAAGGAACTTTTGGCTTTTGCAGTTTACTTTCATAATGAGTTTCAGCATATTCATCCATTTGAAGACGGAAACAGCAGAACAACGAGACTAATTATGTTCCATTTGCTTCAATCTTTAGATATCCCTATAACTGACATCCCATTTGGTCTTTTAGATGAATACATTAATTATACTAAAGGCTCAAAGAAAAGAGATGACAACAAATTTTACATAACTTTGCAAAAGATAATATTGTTTAATCTCAAGAAAATTAATGAGAGACTTCTTGCTTAATCTATAATTTATTACAATCAGATAGAACCCGGATAATAAATTAGTCTTCTTATAAGTTATTTTTATTTTCTAATTGATAATTGTTTGATTATAGCTCATTGAATAAGATAATAACTCAGTTTTGTGATACTAATTAATTTAATCCTTAAATAATTCCATTAACTCTAATAAATAACACAGATATATTAATTATAACCAGACTTATTTAGATAATAGAAATCTTTTTATCAATTTTTTGAAGATATGATTTAATGTAATTTGAGATAACACAAAAGCCCTTATCACAAAAAAGTTTAAAAAGCCATATTCTTATAGATACAGATGAAAAAAGCAATATTAAACAAGTCAGTTGCATTAGTGCTGACTGTTTTAATTGTTGGAATTCTTATTTTATCAGGACCTGCAGATGCTCTTAAGATAAACATGAATCTTGTCAAGCAGACAGTTAAGAGCATAGTTCTTAAGACTAAAGTAGTTGTTGAAACTTCTGATAATCTTGATAAAATAGACTATCTAACTTTTGTTATGAATGGGCCAAAGACAGTAAGATGTGAATTTTATGATACAGGAAGAATAAAGACACCTAGTGCTTGCAATGGCATAACTATTAAGAAAACATCTAGAGAAAAAATAAATTATGGATATGGCTCTAGACCTTTAAATCTAGAATATTCAATAACTATTAATCCTAAAGATTTCACTAAAGGAACATACTCTACAAGTTTAGAAGTTCTTAAAGGAGCAAATACTTTCTCACAACCAGGTCCATCAGTAACAATAGGAAATCCAGTAGTAAGAACTATTAATCTAAACGACTTAAGAGTTATAAGGCTTAATTAGGATAAATTGTTTTAATTGATAATAATTCAAAAACCATTTTTACATTATCTTAACCATTTATTTAATAATAATCTTATAACTGTAAATTTAGTGATATATAGTGTAATTCTATAGTAACACTATCATAATAATCTTTAAAAGGGAGGAATAGTGTATTTTTATACACAAAATGAGAATAACTTCAAAGAAATCCCAGAAAGGCAAGGTTTTTGCAACACTAATAACAGTCTTAATACTAGGGGTTCTTGTTCTATCAGGGCCTGCTAATGCTATGACTCTAAACCTAACTCTTAGTGATAATCACGAGAGCGAGGGTGGAAAAAAAATAACTTTTACTGCAGAAGTTAGTATTGAGGATGGAGACAATTATAAAGATATTAATGAAATAGCTCTTATTCTAAATGGTTCTGAGTATAGAAAATGTGTTTTTGACATAACAGGCAAGATGAAATCAGGAGTCAGTGAACCATGCCACGGGATAAACATAAAAAAAATAGCTAAACCAAGAATAGAGTATGGCTACGGATATGGCTACGGGTATGGATATGGACTTTCACCTCAAACTCTTAAGTACGAGATAACAATACACACTCAAAAATTCCAGCCAGGAGAGTATGAAACTGCTCTTGAAGTTCTTATTGATGGAAATCTTTTTTCAAAACCAGGACCAAGCATAACTATTCAGGAAAAATCAAAAGGTAATGAGAAAGAAGATAATGCTAATAATGAGAGTGATGATGAATCTACAGGACATGGAAATAATGGCAACGGAAATGGTGGTGCTAATAATGATAATCATGAAAGCGGAAATGACCATCAGGATGAGGATGTAAATGAAGATAGTGATGATTCAAAAACAGATAATGATAACCATGAGAGTGAAAATGAAAACAATGGAAAGAGTGATGAAGAACATGATAATTCAGATAATAACAAAGGAAATTCTGGTGAGCATTCAAACAATGGCAAGGGTCCTAAGGATAAGTAAGATAAACTACAATAATTCTTTTAAGATAATAGAGCTCTGAAATTTTCAACAGTACTCAAGAATGTTATATCGTAAAGTTTATAAATAACTAAAAAGTTATACTATTATAACTAAAAAGTTATACTTAGAATGTTAACAAAAATACAGCTTGAAATTATTAAAGTTTTTGTCTCAAAAATAGATAAGAAATTCAGCATAAAGCAGATTGCAGAAATCTTAAATAAAAAATATCCTATGATTCACCGTTCAATAAAGCCGCTTATAGCAGATTATTATTTATTGAAAGACGAACAGGATTTAATCTCGTTAAATTATCGCAATAATCATTTTTATCTGGCTTTTGCAGAATCAGTTAGAAAAAATGATTTTTTATCAAAAAACAAAGATTTTAAAATGTTTTTTAACGAATGTTCAAAAAGTTTAAGAACAGATTTTTTTATATCTATAATATTTGGCTCTTCTGTTGAAAAAAAAGGGAGAGATACTGACTTATTGTTCATCTTTAATGAAAGTGAACTTGAAAAAAATGAAAAGATAATCAAAAACATTTCTAGGAATTTTACCCTGAATTTAGATATTAATGCAATTTCAATTGAGAGTGCATATGAAATGCTTTCAAAAAGAGAACAAACCAATGTTTTAAATGAATTATTAAATAATCATATCCTATTATTTGGAGGGGAAAATTTTTACAGAATACTAAACAATGCTAGACAATAAAGAGTTAAATATAATAAAAAGAAACATAGAAAATCTAACTAAAGAGGAAAAGATAGTAATAGACAAGAAAAATAAAGGGAAATTTACTAATTTTTTCCTTGAAAACTCTAAAAAATCATTTGATTCTGCAAAACTTTTAATGGAAGTATCATTAAATCAGAAACTAAAAGATAATCTGGGTTACTCTAATTTTGAAGGTTATCTGTGGGTGATTAATTCTTCTTACTACTCTATGTTTTATATGGCTCGTGCTTTGTTGGAAAATGTAGGTATAAAGATAAAGTCAGATTCTTCTACTCAATCTATTCATCTTCTTACTTTTTATGCATTAGTCTATTTTTTTTACATGAATAAAAAACTTGAAAAAAAACTAGTAGATGATTTCCATGAGGCTAGTGAGGAGTCAGGAGAGATATTAGGAAAAGAAAAGGCAAAAAAACTTATTGGAGATTATGAATTAGAAAAACAAAAAAGAGATATTTTCACTTATGAAATTGGCCAGATAGCAATGCAAAACAAAGCAAAAACTTCTTTAGAAAGGGCGAAATTTTTTAATCAGGAAATTAAAAAAATGTTGGGTTTAACATAAAATACAAAAGAGTCTTTGAGTTTTACTTAATTAACCCTCACAACTCCTCAATTCTTCCTTTAACATAAAATACTTTTGGATTATTCTTATTAGAAACAATCATATAATCTCCTTTTTTAGGAACAAAATCTAAGTGTTTCATTACTTTCTCTTTAAATAAATTCTCTGGTATAATAACATATTTATTGTCAAAAATATCTTCAGGATTTGTTTTATAATCAAGAGACATATGCTTCTTTAAACTGCTCATATTAGTGTGTACCTGATTTAATAGCTTAAAAAATAACTCTGAAGAAATCAGGCCTACTGCTCTCTCATCTGCAGGGACTTTTTTATTATCCTCTGATACTTTGTATAAATCCCCTGAAGAGAGCACTAATCTCTCAGTATTTGTGTTTTTAGAAGTTGACTCTTCACTGGAAAATTCTTCTTTTTTATTATTTAAAAAATTCTTTTTCTTTATATTATGATCTTTAAGAAGAGATATTTTTTTGCTGCTTATTATCTCTATCTTCCCACTTAAATTTTTTATTTTTTGAGAGAGAGATTTAATTTCTTTTCCATATTCCTTCTTATTTTTATTAGCCATCTCATTCATTCTAATAAAATGATCATACATTGATTTTGACCCAATTATCTTCTTCTTAAGATAATTCTCTGCCTCTTCTCTTAAGTTGGAGAACTCGTGGGTTACATAATCTCTACTTAATAGACTCTTTTTTCTATCCTGAAATTCTTTATGGGACAGATTATATCCTATTTTTTTTCCCTCATTCTTAGCTCTTTTAATCATTTCCTCTAGAGAAGAAATATTATGATTTATGAGAATTTTATTTAGGTCAAGAACAGCTTCATTTATTAAAGTTGGTTCAGGATTTTTACTAAAGAGAACCCCCTCATATGCCTTAAATTTCTTAATTTTTTTACTTAGTCTCTTAATCTCATCTCTAGACTCTTTAAATCTCCTACTTTCTGAATTATAATGTCTTTTTTTCACCCTTAGATTAGAACTAAAACCAGTTCTCTCGCATACTAATTTATTCTCTAAACTTTTCAAATTATTAATCTCTTTTAATTCTTCTGAAAAAGTATCTCCTATTTCAACCTTGAATTCTTTTCTTGCAATAGAAACATCTTTAGAGTACTTGAAATTATTTAAAACAACACATCTAACTTCTTTATCAAAAATAGTTCCTACAGGGTTTATGTTTGAGGTAATAAAAGAGTGAAAGTTTTCAGAAATTTTAAGATAGTTTTGATCTTTTTCCTTTAACTTATCTTCTAAATCAATAAATTTATTTTGTTTTCTTACATTTCTTAGATAATTTTCTTTTTGTTCTCTAAATACAAATGAATCTTTAAGGCTATTATAAGCATTATTTATCTCTTGAAATTTCGACTTATTCTTAAAACCTATGTCAGGATGATACTTCTTAGCTAGAGCCTTATAATTCTTATCTGCAAGGTCTAGAACAGTATCTCTATCTAACTCTCTAACAATTTTTTTTGACAATCCAAGTATATCGAAAAAGTTTTCCATTATTACCTCTTAGTATTCTGCATACCGGTCAATTGGGGCTTCTCCATACCTGTCAAAAAGTTCTACTCCACTCTCAAATTCTTCTTCAGTAACATCATCACCACCATCAACAACATTAAGTACACGTTCTAGGTCTGAAATAGCTCCTCTTTTTTTTAGGGAGTTATTCACTCTAATAACCTTATCTATTCTATTCCCTATGCTTTCTTTTTCGTCTGAGATAGATGAACCAATTTCATCAATTATGTGGGTAATTACCTGTTCACAAATTTCCTCATCTCCGTTAAAACTCTTCCATAGGTTGTATACATTAACAATAGGTATGGGTGATTGATTATTAGAATCTTCAGCATAAAACAATCCAAAATTTTCTCTTAAATCATAAAGAAGAGATATATCATTCATATTGCATCCTTTTTCAAGCAAGATCATAATAGTCCTGTCACTTGAGTTATATTTTTTCTTTAGAATAGCTAAATCAGTTATCTCCTCACTAGTTAGATTATATTTATTTGTGATATTTATTAGAGAATTAGGTTTTACCCCGTACTTTCTAGAGATGTCTCTAACTATCTCTTTCTCTCTTACTGCTGGAAGATAATCCTTTTCACTCATGAATATTAGCTATATTTTGATATTTTTAAATCTTTCTATATATTACTACTTATTAGTTACTATGAAAATACAATGATTAAGAAAATTATGTGTTTTCCCCTCGTATTTTCACTACTCCTCGTCAATGAACAGACTTTAAATAATAGTTATATCTATTAAAATCATGCAAGAAGAGGTTAGTTGTTATGATTATGCTCCTAGAAAGAGCATAAAAAATAAAGTTTTTTCTTTAATAATAACTATAATAATCTTAAGTATAATCATTCTCTCAGGTCCTGCTAATGCCCTAAATATAAACTTCATGATAGGTGACAGTGAGATAAATAAAGGAGAGAAAAACACATTTAGTGCGTCTATAGATATAGATTCAGAGGAATTTATTGATATTGATTATCTTACTCTTGAGATAACAGGGCCAGTGAACCTCCACACAGCAAGCTGTGTGGCATCTAGATAAAATCAAATAACTTT
>JBBSXQ010000003.1:0-2162 GCA_038045725.1 Nanobdellota archaeon
TGTCTTTAAATTCACCCCTGCTAAATTTCTGGAATTGCATATGAACTGCCTCATCTAATTTTTTATTAACAATCTTTTTTATAAAATTCATATCTCTATCTTGATATTTTAACTTATAAAACTTTCCATTAGTACTCTGCAAAACTTTTATATATCTATCTAACATGATTAAAATAACAGAAAATGGAAGAAACATACTTAACTAAGACTATGACAGGAATTATTCTTGTAAGTCTGATAATTTTATCTTTTTTTCTTCTAAGACCTGTTCTGCTATCAATAATTGTAGGGTTTATTTTAGCATTTATATTCTCTCCAGTTTACAATAAAATATACTCCTGGACAAATATGAAGAATTTTTCAGCATCATTAGTCTCTATTTTTTTAATCCTGTTAGTAATTCTTCCAATCTGGTTTCTTACACCAATAATTTTAAATCAGTCTATAAAGTTTTTTGTTAATTCTCAACAAATTGATTTTACATTTATCTTTAAAAAAATTTTTCCATCAATTTTTTCATCACAGGAGTTTTCAGCACAAGTAGGTTCGATAATAAGTTCTTCTATCTCAAAAACAACAAACTCTTTGATGAATTCTTTTTCAGATTTCATCTTAAATTTTCCAACATTTTTACTGCAGCTTCTTGTTGTATCATTTACTTTTTTCTTTTCTCTTAGGGATAAAGATGACCTTATAAATTACATAAAAAGTTTGCTTCCATTTTCAAAAGAAGTAGAGAAGAAATTATTTGATTATTCAAAAGAAATAACTTTTTCAGTTATATACGGACAGGTGTTTGTTGGATTTCTTCAAGGTTTAATTGTAGGAATTGGTTTTTTTATTTTTGATGTTCCAAATTCTCTATTTCTTACATTTTTAGCAATGATTGCAGGAATGATTCCAATGGTTGGTCCTATTTTTGTATGGGTGCCTGTTGACATTTATCTTATTCTTGGAGGAAATTCATCAGCAGCAATAGGAGTTTTTATTTTTGGTATGATTTCTTCCACTGTAGATAATATTTTAAGACCAATAATTGTTGCAAGAAGAACAAGAGTCCCTACCTCAATAATAATTATCGGAATGGTCGGAGGACTTTTCCTAGTTGGAGTTTTAGGATTAGTAATAGGTCCTCTTATCCTTGCTTACCTTATGGTGATCTTAGAGATATACAGAAAAAAAGATTCACCTAAAATTTTTAAGACTGCAGAAAGTTAAATAATTCTTATAATTTATTTTTGTTAGTATTACTTAGATAGATATAAAAATATACTCTGCATATCTTAGAATAGAGAATAAAAGAGATGGAACTTAAAATAAAACTTATGAAGTGGTCTGCAGGTATTCCTGTAGTAATGCTAAACCCCAAGACTGCAGTAATCATGGGAGTACATATTCATGACAGGGTCTCTATAAAATCATCTACAAATAATCATAAAGAAATGTCTACAATAGTCGATATTGTTGAAGGTTTTGTAAAAGAAGATGAGATTGGAATATCTTCAGAAGTAAGAAAAATAATGAATTTTAAAAATAAACAGAGAGTCATTGTTAATATTTCTGAATCTCCAAAAAGTCTTAATTATATAAAAAAGAAACTAAATAACAAAAATCTTTCTGAGAAAGAAATAGCTGAAATTATAAAAGATATTGTAGAAAATGCACTTTCTGAACCAGAGATAGCCCTCTTTATTTCTGCAATGTATGAAAGAGGGATGAATATGAAAGAGACAGTTTATCTTACAAAAGCAATAATCAACAGCGGAAATAGAATTAAATTTAAGAGTAAGCTTGTTGTTGATAAACATAGTATTGGTGGAATTCCAGGAAATAGAACTACTCCTATTGTTGTCTCAATTTGTTCTTCACTAGGCCTTATATTCCCAAAAGCATCTTCTCGTGCAATAACTAGCTCTGCAGGTACAGCAGATGTTATAGAGACAATAACTCCTGTTGAATTTTCTGTAAGCGAGGTAAAAAAAATAATTAAGAAAACAAATGCATGTCTTATATGGGGTGGAGGAAAGCTTAATGTAGTTCCTGCCGACTCTAAAATAATTTATGTTGAAAAAGCTCTGAACATAGATCCTGATTCACAGCTACTTGCTTCTATAATGGCAAAAAAAATTGCAATGGGTGCAAATTATATTCTTATTGATATC
>JBBSXQ010000004.1:0-4381 GCA_038045725.1 Nanobdellota archaeon
ATTTTAACAAAATACCTTACTCTTCTCCCATAAGAATCAGTTAATTCTCGAACTTTGCCATTATCTCCATCTTCAACAGTACAGTCTATAGTATTGCATGAATTACACCAGTTATATCTCCTAAGATTAAAAGGAAATTTACTTACCAGATGAAATTTTCCCATATCTAAATTAAGATAAGCTATATATTTAAGTTTTTCTAACAAAAACTTTATTAACTTGTTTAAATTCTTTATTTGATGAGTTTAAAAAAAGAGAGTGAAAGTGATATAGTATTTGTAAAATGGTTCTCTGAACTTAATAAAAATTCTAGTGTAATTGCAGGAGGCAAGGGAGCAAACTTATCAGAAATTTACAATTTAAAAATAGATGTTCCTCCTGGATTTGTCATTACAGCACAGGCTTATGAATATTTTATAAGAGAGTCTGGATTAAATGAAAAAATAGCAAATCTTCTTGAAGGAACTGATTACGAGGATACAAAACATTTAGATGAAGTGTCTTCTAAAATAAAAGAATTAGTAATAAAATCAAAAATACCAGCAGATATGTCTGAGGAGATACTTGAGGCATATGAAAATCTTAGTGCAGGAGATAGTCTTCTTGAAAGTAATACTGCCTATAATCTTTTAAAAACAAATTCAGAGCCTGGATTTGTTGCTGTAAGAAGCAGTGCAACAGCAGAAGATTCAGAAGCAGCAAGCTTTGCAGGACAACAGGAGTCTTTTTTAAATATTAAAGGAAGAACAGAATTAATTGAAAGTGTAAAAAAATGTTTTGCCTCTCTTTTTAGTTCAAGAGCAATTTATTACAGAATTAAAAAAGGATTTAAGAACGAACAGGTAAAACTTGCTGTTGTTATTCAGAAAATGATTGACTCAGATAAATCTGGAGTTATATTCTCAAAAGACCCGTCTAACACAAGCGATAATGTAGTTATAGAAGCTGTTTTTGGGCTTGGAGAGGGAATTGTCTCTGGGAGAATTACTCCTGATAAATATGTTGTTTCAAAGAATCTTGAGGTTCTAGATAGAATGATATCTGACAAAAAAATTGCAATTACACGAGATTCAGGAGGGAATGAGGATGTTGTAAAACTAAAAAAAGAAAAATCAACATCCCAGGTTTTAAGTGATTATGAGATGAAGAAACTTGCACAAGTAGCACTGAGATTAGAAGCACACTATAAAAAACCACAGGACATAGAATTTGCAATTGAAGGTGAAGAGGTATATATTGTCCAGACACGTCCGATAACTACTCTCGGAAAAATTTCTAAAAATGAAAAAGAGATTAAAGGAGATGTTTTTTTAACAGGATTGGGTGCGTCTCCTGGAATTGCGTTTGGAAAAGTAAAGATAGTCGAAGATTTAAAAGACCTGCAGAAAATAACTAAAGGAGATATCTTAGTTACAAAAATGACTAATCCTGATATGGTTGTAACAATGCAGAAATCAGCAGGTATTATAACTGACGAAGGTGGAATAACAAGCCATGCAGCAATTGTCTCTAGAGAGATGGGAATTCCGTGTGTTGTAGGAACACAGGAAGCTACACTCAAACTAAAAGAAGGTGATATAGTAACTCTAGACGGATATACTGGAAAAGTTTATATGGGAAAATTATCAGAAGGAGAGCAGAAAGAGGTTTTATCTGTAGAAACAAAAACAAAAACAAAATTAAAACTTGTTGTTGACCTCCCAAACTTTGCTGAGAAAGCTTCAAAAAGCGGGATAAAAAAAGTCGGACTAACAAGAATAGAGGGAATAATCGCAGAGTCTGGAAAACACCCCGAATATTTCTTAAAGAATAACAAAATAGAGGACTATGAGGAAGTGATATACAAAGGACTTGAGAAGATATCTGAATATTTTATTGAAATGTGGATTAGAACATCAGATATAAGAAGTGATGAATTTCAAAATCTAGAGGGTGCTCCTAAAAATGTAGAATTAAACCCTATGTTGGGAATGCATGGAATAAGATATGGATTAAAAAATAAGGAGATACTAAAAGCAGAGATTAATGCTGTAAAAAGGATTTCTGAAAAAGGAAAAATAACCGGGTTGCTACTTCCACAACTAATCTCAGTTCAGGAGCTAAAGGATGTTAAAAAAATTCTAGAAGAATCTGGTTCAACAGGTGTGAAAATAGGGGTAATGATTGAAACTCCTGCAGCTGTTCAGTTAATAAAAGAGATATGCAGCGAGGGAATTGATTTTATTTCTTTTGGAACAAATGACCTAACACAGTATATTCTTGCAGTTGATAGAGGTAATGAAAAAGTCCAGAGCCTTTATGACGAGATGCATCCTGCAGTCTTATACCAGATAGAGTATGTTATAAGAGTATGCAAAAGAAGTAGGGTAGAGACAAGCATATGTGGGCAGGCTGCAAACAAAAAAGAGATGATAAAATTTTTAGTTGAAAAAGGAATTGACAGTATAAGTGTTAATCCTGATATGGCTAAAGAAATTTCAGAATATCTTGCTGAAATTGAAAAAGAGTTAATTAATAATACAGATAAAGAACCAAGAAAATACAATCCTGAAAACAAAGACTTATAAATATTCAAAACATTTTTAGAGTATGGTTAAAAAAGAGATTAGAACTAAAATTAGAACAGTGCAGAGAAAAACTCCTAATTTAAGTAATGATAGTGTTGAAAAAGTGCTTATAGAAAATTTTGTCTCTCTGCAAAAAGTTCTTGTCGGACTTTCTGGAAAAGTTGATAATCTAACAGGCCAGATTTCAAGTTTGTTAAATCTTTTTGAGATATCTGCAAAGACACTTGCAAAAAGAGATTTTGAAGAAAGAGAAAACAAAGATTCTAAAAAAATAGTTGAAAAAATAGACAGTTTACTTGAGCAGAATAAGATAATTGCAAGAGGAATATCTCTTTTACATGAGTTTCCTGAAAAAGAAAATGTAGAGAATCTTCCTCAACAGGAAAGGCTAATTATTCAAAAACCACTAATAAAAGTCCAGCAGGCAGAAAATCCTTGGCAGAGTAGGGAGGAAAAATATCAGAAATCAATTTTTTCTGGTGGAAACGATGAATCAGTAAGCTTATACATACCAAAACCAAACTCAGCAGAGCGGGGAAATAACCAACAGAAAAGACAAAAAGAGATAAACAGGTAGAATGCTCAGTAAAACTTCAAGGAATTTTAGAGAATTTTTTATTACTGAATTTACAAAAGAGATTATAAGAAATTCAAAAACAGGTTCTATACTCAATCTTCAGAATATTGTAAATAAAAAAGAAATTGAAGAAAAAGAAAAAATTATTTTACCTCAAAAAACCACTCCTCTGATTTTATTAGGTCCTGTAACACCAAGAACACAGGAACAAATTTTAGAACCTATAAAAATAACAGTCCGGTTACCTCCTGAAAAAAAGACTTTTTTAAATCAGGTAATTCCTATACAAAAAAAACCCGTTAGAATGAATCCTCCTAATATGAGATTTCAGGAGGTAACTCTCCCTCCGCAAGCTAGAGATATAAGGCCCAACCCTGTAGATGTGCCTATAGATCTGGGAATACTAAATCCTCTAATAAATAATCTTATGATTCAGACAATAGAATGCTCTCCAGAAGAGAACGTAATTGTCACAGGAAGAGCTGGCAGAAAAAAAACAGATATAATTCTTACAAAAGAGGAAGTTGATATTGTAATAGAAAATTTTTCTGAAATTGCAAAGATTCCCATTCAGGAAGGTTTTTTTAAAGTAGCAGTTGGAAAATTAATCTTGTCAGCAATAATTTCTGGAACAGGAGTTTCAAGATTCATTATAAGAAAAATGATATCTAATCCTATGATGATTGGAAGAAGATGAATTGAAAGAAATAAAATGCAAGACAAAATAACCAAGCAAAAAATAACAAAATACTTTAAACTAACAAGCAATGCACTAAAGATTGTTAAAAGAAATATAATAAAAGGCAAAGAAAAAGAGGCAAAAGAGATAATTGATATGGTGTCTAATTATCTTTCAGATGCAAAGCATTTTGAGAAAAACAATGATTTTGTTAATGCTTTTGCAGCAATAAATTATGCTCACGGATGGCTTGACGCAGGAGTTAGGCTAGATGTTTTTAATGTCAGTGATAATAAGTTTTTTACAATTAAATAGAGGGAAGTTGAATGTTAAGAAACCCTAGGTGTCTTACAGTTTACGGTGAAATAAGCAAATTTATAAAACTCATTTCATTATCTATTAGATGATTAAGACAGCAAAATTTTTAATATATTCTGCACGTAGGTGCAGTTTAAATTTTGTGTCCTAAAAATTTAAGATGGAAAAAAGAGGGAAAATTTTTAAGAAGGTGATTGTTCTCAGTCTAGGAGGAAGTTTAATAATCCCGGATGAAATTGA
>JBBSXQ010000005.1:0-3253 GCA_038045725.1 Nanobdellota archaeon
TAAGATTAATCTTATTTATGATAATTGATACAACTAAGATGAGTTCAAGAGGACAGGTAGTCATACCTTTAGATATGCGAGAAGATATAAAAGAAGGAGATAAGCTAATTGTTATAAGAAAAGATAATGAAATAATTTTAAAAAAATCAATTCCAGAAAGTGTTATTTTATCTGAAAAATCTTTTGCTAAAACATGGCTTAATAAGAAAGAGGACGAAGCATGGAAGGATTTGTAAAAGGAGACATCATAATAATCGAATTTCCTTATTCTAACTTAAGAGATATTAAAAGAAGACCGGTTTTAATATTAAAAGTCCCAAAAGGTGATGATGTCATCGTCGCGCAAATAACTGGAGAGTCTTATGAAGATTCTTTAGAAATCCATCTTAAGAAAGAAGATTTTAAGAGAGGTAATCTTAAAAGAAAAAGCTATGTAAGAATAGATAAAATTGCTTCTATTGAAAAATATTTAATAAAATATAAGGCTGGCTCATTAAAGCAAGAAAAGTTTAGCGAGATAATTAATAAAATTTGTTCTTTTCTAAAAAATTGAGGAAAATGTCGTTATCTTAATCCTTAGGATTCACTTCTTCAATCCAATCTTCTTAAGAACTCTCTCAAATAATTTCTCTCTGTCTTTTTCTGAATCATATACTACTCCGAGGATTTTTGCTGATATCTCCTTATAAGCTCTAGATGTAACACTTCTAGGATGAGTGTGCACAACAGCATTTTTCTTATTTAAAGATTTTGGAATTGAGAGGTCTTCTGGAATCATTCCTAAAATTGGAACTTCAAGCATCTCTCTTACTGTCTCAGGACTCATCTCAATATCATCTTTTCTAACTCTAGTAACAATAACTCCTAAAACAGGTTTTTTTAACTGTTCTGCAATTCTTATTGTTTTTAGAGCATCTGTAATAGCAGCAATTTCTGGATTTGTAACTATAATCAACTCATCAGCCATCTCAATTAAAGAAAGAGCCTCACCACCAAGACCAGCAGCACTATCAACAATAACATAGTCAGAAATTTTCTTAAAATCTTTTTTAAATTCCTTTATTTTCTCTGGTTTTATCTTTCTAAGTTCCTTAACAGAAAGAGAGGAGGGCATTATTTTCATGCCAGATTCATGTTCATAAACTGCCTCATATGGCTCTACCTCTCCTAATAGAACATGGTTTAGATTAATAGGAACTTCTGGAGAACCAAGATGAATCCCTATATTTGGTGTTGAGATATTTCCATCAATTACAAGAACATCTTTTCCAAAGAAATTCATAGCAGCTCCTAGATTTATGGCTGTAGTTGTCTTTCCAACACCTCCTTTCCCGGACGTAATTACTATTACTTTTTTCATGTTTAATCTTTGTAAGAAATTTTACTCTCTTCAAGATAAGAGAAATTGTTTTGTTGTGCTTATAAATTTTTCTAATAGGTCTGCATAAATCTTTAGCTGTTCTAAATTAATGTCTCTCTCATCTCCTTTATAAAAAACTTTTAATGTAACATTTTTCCTGAATTCACCTGTTCTATCTTTTCTAAGCTCTTTTATTTTTCTAAACATCTCATAAAGCTCAATTACCTCTAAGAAATCTTTATTTTTTTTGAATAATTTTTTTACCTGCTCTATTTTTCCTATAGGATTAGGGGAAACTAAAGGTATTTTTTTTCTTTTTTTTGCATGAAGAAGAATTTCATTTATACTTATCTCAATCATTCTGCTCCACCTTAACAGAAGATTAATAATTACATCACATGTTTTTGTGTATTTCAAACTTACATAAAGTAAGTGGTCTGCGCTTATTTTTTCTTGAATTATCTCTTCCATCTAAATCCTTCTTCAACACCTCTATTAGAACTACATTTTTCTAAGATAACTGGCTTTTTATATTTTTCTGGAAAAATTCTTTGTAACCCCTTCTCTGGATTTCCTAAGAATTGTCTTTGACATCAGCAAAAATTGCTTGATTCTCTCAAGACTTATTGTTTTTGGCTTGAGATCTTCAGAAAGAATTACTATGTTTCCATCTCTTACAAATTCAAAAGAGCTCTCTCTATGCTTTTCTGATATGTCGAAAATCTCCTTAATGAAAAATATTTCCTCTTTTGTTATCCCATATCTTTGTGCACACTTCTCCCTGAAGGTTTGTAAATTATCTTCAGGGTTTTTATATAAAGAGACTCTTTTAGAAGCATGTTCGTATAAAAGTATTGAACTTATGCAGTTTGAAATTGCTATTTTTATCTCAGAAATTACCTTAAAGAGTATTTTTTTCTCTTTTAGTAGTGGAAAAGTCACATAAATCATGTGGTCTGCTAACCTGATTATCTTTTCGGCTTCCTGGAGATTCTGCAGAAATTTTTCCATCAAAAATAAAACCATCTACACTAGATATATATTTTGGTGATGAAAACCACTTATTTTTTCTTCATCAGCTCACTCTGGCTTAAATAAGAAAGAATAACTGCAGGGATTATAAAAAGCCAGTCAACTGCAAAGGTCAGATACATAAAAAAAAGCGCAATAATTGAATAAACAACAACTTTGAAGTTTTTCATTGTTAAATTTAATCAGTCAGATTCAATATAGCTTCTGCTAAATCACCATCTGCTTTTTCAAGAGCTTCTTTTGCCTGTTTTTTTGAGCATCCTGTTTTTTCAATAACTGCCTGTATATCTGTCTCAGAAATTCCTGCTTCCTCCTCTCTTGCCTCTCCTGTTATCTGAAAGCTCTCCTGTCCCTGTATTTTTATTTTCATAACAGAGGGATTGTCAATTACAAGTTTATTTCCATCTGTTTTTTCTATTATAACTCTAGAAGCATCTATCTCTTCCTGAGACATCCCCATCTGTTTCATGAGTGCCTGCATTTTTTTAGGATCTATTCCCCCTAGCATTTTCTCAATAAAACATTCCTAAACCTATTCTAAAGGCTATTATTAGAACAATAAAACCAACTATATGAATTGGTTTTAGCATAAATTTGCTATTATACTCTTCATTATATCTTACTAATCCTCCAAATCCTCCAGGGAGATTAACTCCTTCACTTGCCATGATTTAACAAGATACAGATAGTTTTTAAAAGTTATTGTTGTTTAATTTAGTTATGTCTCTCAAAGATATAAAAAACTGGGATATTGGAATTGAGAAAAAAATAACTGAAAAGTGGAAAAATTCAGAGCAATTTAAATTTAATGAAAAAACAAGGAAAAAAATTTATTCAATAGATACTCCTCCTCCTTATGTA
>JBBSXQ010000006.1:0-3208 GCA_038045725.1 Nanobdellota archaeon
TGGACTAAATGGTGGAAAAATGTCTTCAAGTATTTCTGATTCAAGAATTATGATTGATGAAGACCCTGAATTAATAAGAAAAAAAATAAATAATGCTTTTTGTCCTGTGAAACAAATCAAAGATAATCCTCTACTTCAGATTTGTCAGTTTATAATATTTCCTAGGCATGGAAAATTAGAGATAAAAAGAGATAAAAAATTTGGAGGAAATTTAAATTTTAAAGAATATAATGAATTAGAAAAAGCATATGAAAAAGGATTACATCCTCTTGATTTAAAAAATTCTGTTGCTGAAGCTTTGATTAAAGTTCTTGAACCTGTTAGAAAACACATGTCCCAAAAAAGAATACTTGATTTGAAAAAAATGATTAAAGAAATGGATTGACTACTTTGTCTTAAATTCCACAATATCCATGTCTTTCAAGACATGGTTTAAACCTACTTTTTGCCCTGGAAATTTTGAACTTGGCCCCCATATTTTTGTCTCAACAACTTTTTTTGAAAAACCTTTTAATATTTTTTCAGCAACATCCCTTACACTAGACTCTGGATTCAAGATTATTGGTTTTTCAGATTTTTCTTTTCCTGGCTCTTTAGTGTATATCCTTAATTTCCCAAAGCTTTTGAAAATTTTACCCTTTAATTCTTCAATTCCTTCCCTAGTTTTTACAGAAATTAGCACAAAATTATATTTTTTTGATGAGAGATGTGCAGAAATTTTTCTTTTATTAGATTCTTCTAGCAAATCAATTTTATTGAAGACAATTATTCTTTTTCCCTTTACCCTCTCTATTTTTTCTTCAATATATTTTATTTCTTCTATTTTAGTAACTAAGATAAGTATTGTATCAGCAGTATTTACAATACCTCTATCATAATAATCAGATTCAATAGCAGGAATTTCAACAATCTGGATACTTGTCTTTGAGTAATCCATCATTCCAACAATAGGAAATGTTGTTGTAAATTTAACTTCATCTGAAAAAGATATTTTAGGTTTTGCATTAGTCATTAAAGATATTAGTGAAGATTTTCCAGAGTTAGTATATCCTACAATAACTGCCTGCATACTCTCTTTTTTTATCCCTTCTTTAGAACTTTTTCCACTTTTTTTTGATTTAGTTTCTATTTTCTCTTTTAATTTTTTATATCTTGTTTTAAGATTTGCAAGCATGCTTTCAGAAGATTTATGTTTAGGACACTCACGAATCATCTCCTCAAGAGCTTCGACTCTCTCTTCATCATTTTTTGCAGAGAGAAATTGCGATTGTGCTTTCTGGTATTCTGGGGATTGATTGGTGGAAGCCATAGTTTTTTTAACCTATTCACTTTTAAAAATATAATGGAAAAGAAGTATATTAAAGAGATTACTAGACTTGACTATTATCTCATTGATGTAATGGCTTGGTATGAAGGAGAATCAAGTGAGTTAAAGAAATGGCTGGAATTTGGATTTTACAATTCTTTTTTTGTTGTTGAGAATAACAATTTAGAAGTATATTATGATTTAGAAGAGTGTGAGGAATTTGATAAAGTCTTGGAAGAGAAACTAACAGAAGATTTTTTTAATAGACTATGTGATTATTTTTTTGAGTTAATAGAGCAAAGTAAAAATGCTGAGACAAAAGATGAGATTTTTAAGATTATTGTTAAATGCTGGCCAGCTTTAGTCATTTTTGAGGAGATTTCTAATTACCCAGAATATGCTAGTGATAGTATGTTAAGAAGAATTATCAGGTTAAGAAAGACTACAGAATCTTTTAGTTATAATCTATCTAAAAAAGTAAATTCAATTTCAGATTTAGATACATATATCTTCTTCAAAGGTAAAATTATTAAAGAACCTTTTGAAGAATTTATTAAAACAAATAACTTTATAATTGTGAAAGAAATTTAATTTTTATCAATCAATTCTCTCCATTACAAAATTTTTTGGTCTCATTTCTTCAGGAAATTCACAAGTAATTAATCCACTTACTAATTCAACTAAATTACCCTCTTTTATTACTTCTTTTCTTACACCTATATAACTTAGTTTTCCAGCAGCTCCACCATGATGAATACCCTCAAGAGTATATTGTTTAGTGAATTCTATTAGGTTTTTAGAAAGTTTACCCTCAATTTTAGATTTCCCATAAAAATCATTACAGGTTCCTTCAAATTTCCCTCTTTTTAATAATTTAACTGTTAATTGAAAACCATTTTGTTTTTCATATTTAAAAGGAAAATAACTCTGACTCCATGCTCCTTTATAATTTAAATAAATATCTTTCTTTTTCATTACTAGTTAATTCTAATTTATCTTATAAACATTTATTTACTCTAAAGAATATATTTCTGAATGAACAAACAAGAACTCCTCAAAAAAATAACAGAAAAAAAGGAATTTTCTGATTTACCTACAAGAGATGTTGAGATTGCATTTGAGAGATATAATAAAGAAAAGTATTCTGATGAGGAAAAAGTAAAATTTACACGTGATTTGTTAAGAAAAGTTTTTTCAGCATTTACAAGCAAGAAGATATTATCTTTAAAAAATAAAGATGAGGAGTGGATTTTAAGAAAACATCTATCAACAAGAGAGAGATTGGATTATTATGAAGAAATTTACAAGAGGATTTTAAGAGGATTGAATAAGAAGATTAATATTGTGGATCTTGGAGCTGGAATTAATGGTTTTAGCTATAAATATTTTAAAAAAATTGGTTTTGATGTAAATTACTACTCTATTGAGGCTGTTGGGCAGCTTGTAAATTTAGTTAATCATTATTTTGATAAAAACAAGTTATCTGGAAAAGCATATCATCTTACTTTGTTTGAAGTAGAGGAAATAAAAAAGATAATTAAGAATTTAAAAAAACCACCTGTTGTTTTTATCTTTAAGACAATTGACTCTCTTGAAATGCTGAAAAGAGATTACTCAAAACAATTGATTCAGGAGATAACTCCTTTAAGCGAGAGAGTTGTGCTTAGTTTTTCAACTAGAAGCATGATGAAAAAAACAAAATTTCATGCAGACAGAAGTTGGATTACTGATTTTATTCGTGAAAATTTCGAAATTTTAGATAATTTTGAACTTGAAACAGAGAGATATATTGTTTTTTGTAAAAGAGATTGATAACTTAAATTCTCCTTTGCTTAGGTTTTATTAAAAACTAATTCTTTAGTAGTAACAAAATAGAAAGATTTATAAATCAAAAGCTTTTTG
>JBBSXQ010000007.1:0-5092 GCA_038045725.1 Nanobdellota archaeon
GCTTGTTCCAGAGCCAAAGCCCCATTTGTCAATAACTTCTCCCATATAAAAAATAGCCAGCCCTCCTAAAATAAGCTGAAATATAAGCAGAGGAGCAAATCCAGGAGCTGCCTGAAGACCCTGCATTAAAACATAAACTGCTGCTTCAAATATTATAAAGAAGAATACAAGAAGTTTCTGAACACCCTGAAAAAATTTCTTTCCTTCTGAAGTTGTTGTGTCAATATTTAATATTCCTGCTCCTGTAAGAAGCTGCAATATAATTGAGGCCATAACAATAGGACCAATACCCAGAGAAATTATACTCCCGAAATCTGTTCCGAGGATTATAGCAAGATATTCAAATCTGTCAAGTGCGTTTTTAGATAATCCGAATAGAGGAATATTAGCAAGAACAAAAAATGAAACAAGAACAATAAGAGTCCATTTTAGCTTGACATTAAAACCAAGTTTTTTTTCCTCTGGTTTTCTTACTTCCGGAATAAAATTGAATATTTCTCTTAAACCCATCTTCTTATTTTTTCTTAGCTAAAGTTTTCTTCACCTTTTCTTCTGTCTTAACTTGTTTTTTATATTCTTTTTCTACTTGAGGTTGTTCACCTGCTTTTTTGTCTAATAAAATCTGTCCACCTGATTTCTCAATCTTTTCTATGGCTGATTTTGAAGCTTCTTTTGCACTTATAACTAACTTGTTAGTTACTTTGTAATCTTTTGAGCTATCAAGTATTTTATAATTTTTTAATTCTATAATAAACTTATCTCCTTCTTTTTTCCCATATCTTTTAAGATTAAGCTCAATATCTCTTAGGTTTATTCTTTTTCTAGTATCTCTTTTTGTTTTTCTGCTAGTTACTCCTTGTTTCCCAAAATAATTATTTCCGTAAAGCGCAGTAATAAGAGTTTTTCTCTGGTCAGCTCTTTTTCCTGTTCCAGCCATACCCTTTCCTCCTCTATGTCCTGACTTTTTATGCTTTTTTCTGGCACCCCATCCATGAGTACCCATTTTTCTTCCATGCATTCTTGATGATTTTCTACGCTTGTGTGTTTTTATCATTTTACAACATTCTCTCAATTAAATCATTTATTTTCTCTTTATTATTTCCTAAAACTCCCTTTTTTATCCCAAAATGCAATTTACTGTCAATTCCCTTTCTTGGAGGGTGTAATCTGAAAAAGGGTTTTAGATTAAGATCCTCATATTTTTTTCCTTTTTCTAACTCTTCAACAGCTTTTTTTGAATCAACTTTTTTTGTTTTAATGACTAGTTGTCCTCTTTTTTCAATCAATTTTTCAAAAATATCTTTTTTTATTTCACCAAAAGCTACAAAATTTTCAACTTTTTTTATCATTCCAAGATTAACTTTTGTAGGGTTTATGACTACACAAGAATATTTTCTTCTAATTCTTAGTCTGTGAAGAGTTTCTTTAATATGGCTTTTCAGCTTAACATCTCCCTTGATTCTTACTATTGCTATCATTGTATTTTATTAATATAGGTAATATCTCCTATAGATCCTTTTTTAGTTATTATCTCAACAAGACTTCTATTAGTTATTAATTTATTTTCAACAGTATCTTTTTCGAAATCCTCAAATCTATTTCTTGCTACTAATTTATTCCAAGTAGTATCTGCATTTAATAAAGAATTTAATTCTTTAATCACAAAATCTCCTCTTATGATTGGTTTTTCATCTTTATAATCTATAATCTTTCCTTCAAAGTAAAATATTCCATATATTGTATTACTCATCTTTATTTCTCCTGTTTGTCTTTTTAGAGCATCAAAGCACGCTTTAACAAGATTAAAGCTTGTTCTTTGTTTTCCGAATGTTTTTGTATAAACATCCTTAATCCCTGCAAGTTTTAATACTTTTTTTAATTCATTTGCAGCAACTAATCCTGTTCCTTGTGGAGCAGGAATTAGTGTAACACTAACACTTCCTGATTTTCCTGTGATTTTAAATGGAACAGTATGTTTTTCTGAACAAGCGCAGTCAAATGATGAGCATCCTCTTTTTATTTTTATAAGATTTAATTTAGCTTTTCTTATTGATTTCTTTCTTGCTGGGAGAGTTTCTTTTGATCTTCCAAAACCAAATCCAATATGTCCTTTTTCATCCCCTACAATTGCAAGAGTTGAAAAAGAAGCAACATTACCCTCTTCTGTCTTTCTCTGAGTTTGTCTCCATGCCCTTCTTTTTCCACCACCAAATTTTCCTTTTGACTGTCCAATAGATATTAAATCTGAATTAACACTTATTAGTAAATCAACAATTTCTTCTTCTAGAATTTTTTTATTTGAGTCGAGTATCTCATCAATATTTTTTATTTTTCCATCTTTAACATCTCTTCCAAGTTCTGTTTTTGGAACCCAGCTAGACAATCTTTTTTTATCATCTTCCTCTCTAAACTGTCTTTCTTTCTCCATATCTCTTCTTGGTCTTTTGTCTTTCATTTTCTGAAGTTTGTTTTATTCCTCCTTACAAACGAGGAATTGAAAAATTTCTTGTTTTTCATTTTTCTATATTTCCCTTTATTTTACTGAAATTTGCTGAAAAATCTTTTTTTAAGTTTTTCCCACTTATTTTCCCTTCATCAGGGAATGTTTTTGCATCACTTTTTATCTTAACACCAGAGTCTATAACTCCCTTTATGAATGCATAAATTCTTGATTTATGAACTGTTCTTTGCATGCCTAAATCAAGAATAGGTGTTTTAAGTTTATCTTTTATTATTTTTTTACCTATTAAAAATCCTGTTAGATAAGAGGCAGTAATTGATTTTAAACTTCCCTCAAATTCCTTAGGCCATCCGTATTTCATAAGGTCTTTTGAGTTTACTCCAATAACTATTTTATCCTGAGCCTCTTTACTTGTAATATATTGAGAGAGAACATATCTGTTTGTTTTTCTAAATACTATTCTAGGAGTGTCGCTCTTAAGTAATCCAATTCTTTTCTTATAATCTGTTTTTTGTTCTTTTCTTCTTCTGTTTAATGTTTTCATTTTACTCTCTTCCCCTTTTTCTTTACAATTCCTGTTTTATTTTCTTTGATATATTCCTTTAAGTGTTCTTTGCTCTTAAACACTTTATTTTTTATTCTCTTTCTTAAGTCTTTAAAATCCTCTTTTGATATTCTATTCTGTTCTTTCATTTCATAAACATATTTTCTTAATTTCTTAGATAAAATTACATAATTTTTTTTCCTTGTATTTATTCTCTTTCTTACATTTCCCGCACTTCTTTTCTTCTTTTTCTTTACCTTGCTTATTCTTCCTTTTACTTCTTTTATTATTATTGCTCCGCTTTTTTTTAAATCCCTTATATCTTGTTTAGTTATTGCTTCTTTTATCTCTTCTAATCTTGAGTTTATGAATAGAACTCTACTTGTCCCTACCTTAAAAGTCCTTGCAGCAAGTGATTTTTTCTTCTGAAGGTTCATTTTGTCTTAACCTCTTTTTTCTTAGACCATTTATCTAAGAATTTTTCAGTGTTTAGATTATAAACTTGCAATTTTTTCTCTTTTACAATCTTAGCTATATCCATTTTCTTTTTTCTTCCTATTTTTCCGATTATTATCATATCCTCTTTTTTTATCTTTTCCAAATCTGCAAGATTATTGACAATTATTACATTTTTTCCTTCAATCTTCCATCTATCTTTTTTATCTCCTCTATATCCAATACTTAATTTTGCAGGATATCCCTTTCTTTTTTCTCTGATTTTATTATGTCTTCCAGTAGGTCTTCTCCATACCTGTTTACTCTTTCTTTTTCTCCCAAGTTTAGAGAATCTGCTCCATGTTCTTCGTAAAAATTTTACCATTTTAAATTTCTTTTCCACCTTTATTTGTAATATAAATTCCATCCTGGAAAATTCTTCTGTCTCTCTTGCTTATTTTTGTTAACATCTCAATATTTGCAGCAGCCTGTCCTACAAGCTCTTTATCATAAGAGGTTAAGGTTATAATCTCCTTATCAACCTTTATGTCGACTTTTTCAGATATCTTCATTTTTCTAGGAACTTTCTCTCCAAGAAAATTTTTCACCTGAATATTTCTTCCATCAACAACAACACTTATAGGGAAGTGACTAAAGCATACTTTGAGAGTATACACGAATTTTTTTTGCACACCCTTAAACATGTTTTCTACATGTGCAGAGATAGTATTCATCATCATTTTTTGGGTTTTTGTAGATTTTTTATTCCCTATAATAATCTGATTGCCTTTTTTTTCAAATGTTAATTTGTTTGTATCAAATTTTCTTTTATTTTCTCCTTCAGGACCTTTAACTGAGAGCATATTCCCCTCTATATTTACCTCCACTCCTTGAGGGATTTCAATTTGTTTAAAAAGTTCTTTTCTCATTTTAAAAAGGTATAGAAGAAAATTTATTTAATTCAATACTCATTAATCTATTTACATCTTCATAAATCTCACTTTTTGAGCCATATCCTCTACTTATATCTATAACTCTATCAATAACTCTCTCTTCTATTTCAGCTATTAAAAGATACATTTCTCTTGTAATAACATTTTTATCTTTTTCAAATCTATTATATTCAGTTCTCATCAGTAAAAGTATGCTATCAAGCATCCTCCTATATTTTCTTCCTGAGCTTCTTTGTGAGTCATTAATCCTTTATTTGTAGAGATAACAACAATTCCAATATCTCTAGAAGGAAGATATCTTCTTCTGTATTTTTCAATTTGTAATTTGTCTACTGTAAATCTTGGTTTGATTGCTTTACACTCTTCCAAATCACCAATTGTTATTTCTACAGATTTTTTCTTGCTATCAATTTTATACTTTTTTACAGCTCCTTTTTGCTTCATTATCTTGAGTATCTCTATCAATAGATTTGAGATTCTATTTATCTCTACATTTTCCTTTCCAGATTTTTTCGCATTTTTTATCATATTTAATGCATCTGCAACAACATCATGTGACATTTTAGTTATATCCTCCCAGATAATTACTGAATATGTTTTTAATTGTATTTTTTTGTTTCATTTTAACTGTATTTCCTAAACCCAATTTCTTCAGCTGTTTCTCTGAAGCAGTGTCTGCATAAATTTATTCCGTATGAG
>JBBSXQ010000008.1:0-3055 GCA_038045725.1 Nanobdellota archaeon
AAGATACTTCTTAATTAAATATGAATAAAGAAAATCCAGAATATTTAGCATTTCCTATAGAGATTATACCTAATTCTTTCAAAAAAAGTGATAAGGAGATAATAAAATTAATGCAAAAATATCCTAAGAAAAGATTAAAAAAAGCAAAGAGTGATTTTTATAATGAAAATGTAGTGTTGGAATTAGAATGTAAATTAAATAATACTGGTGATTCCCTAGAGAAAATAAAACAATTTGTTTTAGATATTTTAGAAGGATCTATTTTAAAGAGTAGAAAACAAGTAAAAGGTGTTAAGATAGAAGTTAGCAATATTAAAGGAGACCCTTTGAATTATCCCGGATCATATGATTTGCCGTTCATAGGAGTTATTATGAAAAAACATTTAGAATTAACTGAAGAAGAAGTAAAAAAAAAGAGAATTAATTTTAATGATAAAATGAAAGAAATTACTCAGACATTTAAAAAATAATTATTAAGATGAATTAATAGGCGAACAGGATTTTGAAGGTTATCCTTATAAAATTCTAAAGAGTAAAAAATTACTTAAATAACTCTTTCAAAATATATCTATTTATAGATAAATCTTTTTAAAAGAATTTTTCTTATGATGTTTGTGTATCAAAAAGAGGTTTTGATAGTTGGAGGTGATGATTCTAATCATGCAGGAGATAAAGTTGGAGAGGTAATTGTTGCAATTTTTTCACATAATTATGAAGATAGTATTGTAAAGAGAAATCTAAAATTTTCTAGAGGTTATCTTGAAAAGACAATCAACTGGGTTAATTCAGATAGAAGAGACTATCGTTTTACTCTTTTAACAGAAGATAAATATAGACATTCTTCTGCTAATTTAGTATATGTTGTACCTAAATTAATTTCTAATTATCTTGAAGATACAAATGAAAATCCTGAAGTTTTAAAAATATACTTAGATGGTTTTTTATCTTCTCACGGAAAAATCCATATCAAGAAAAATTTTCCAGGAATTAATAGAATGGTAGTAGATAATTTTATTAAAAAAAGAAAAGAGAATGGTAAATTCTCTAAAAAATTAGAGTGTCCTTTAGTAGTTTATCATGCAGATATACTTGCTCACTTTCTGTTTAAATCTACTACTTCGATAGAAAATTTTCTAAACCACTCTAAATTTGTACTTGTTAAATAAAACTATCTGTATGATTTTTGTCTCTTTCTTCTCGCTTTACTATCTCCTGGTTTGTAAGTTTCCTTTCTTCTTATATCTGCAACAAGAAGATTTCTGTCATAACTTAAAAAAGCATTTGTCAGTTCTTCAGAATTAGTAAATTTTACAATTGCCTTAGCTATTGCAAGCCTAGCAGCTTCTATCTGGCTTTTTTCACCACCACTCTTCATCTTTACATTGATATCAAAATTCATTTTTCCTAAAACATGTTCTGCAATTCTTAATGGTTCCTCTATTTTTAATTTATCAAATAATTGCAAGTTTTTGTAATCTTGATTATTAATCTTTACTTTTCCAGAACCACTTACTATACTTGCTTTTGCAATAGCTCTTTTTCTTTTTCCTGAGGTTATTATTTTTTCTACCGGGTTCATTTTGAAATATCCTTAACATGAATAAATTTATTTCTCTTTTCCTGTCCAACCTTTATTGTTTTTACCCCTTCAAATTCTTTAGGTACTCCAGTATAGCATCTTATTTTACTATAAGCGACTCTTCCTCTTCCAAATCTATGGTTGGGTAACATACCTCTTATTACTCTCTTAACTATCTTATCGCTTGTTCTTGGTTGTTTAGGTCCTTTCTGGACTGTTCCTACTCTTCCTCTTTTAGCTTTAAAATCATCTTCTATATCTTTTTTACTTCCTGTTATTATTATCTTTTCACAGTTCAGTACAACTACTTCATCTCCTCTCAAGGCTTCTCTAGCAGCATAACTAGCAAGTCTTCCAAGAACTGCATTTGATCCATCTATTGTTATTTTCATTTTAAAATTTTGATATTTTTAGCATCAGGGTTTTTTTTAATTTCATCAGCTATAAGAGATAACTCACACTTTGCTTTTAATAATTTCTCTTCTGCTGCTTTAGAGAAACTTAAAGCAATAATCTTTATTTTCTTCTCAATTTCTCCCTGTGAAAGAACCTTTCCAGGAGCAAGAATAATTTCCCCTTCTTTTGAATTTTGATTTATCTCCTTTATATTAAACTCTTTTATCTCTCTTCTTGGTTTTGAAAGTATACTAGCTACTTCCTGCCATTTTTCACTTTTTTTTGCAGAGATTATAGTTTTAACTAGATTAGGATTAGTTTTTTTCTGAAGCTGTTTTTCTATTTTGCTTTTTGATTTCATTTTCTAAATATTAACAGAAATATTAAATTCCTGCTAACGCGAATAAATTTACTCGCAGGTTTATAAAAATTCCAGTTAATATTGGTTTATAAAAGTATCGATAGAATTTGTAAAAAATACTAATCCCTCAAAATGTCTGATAATCTTTTGTAGCGCATTTCTTCAACATATCTTAATCTGTTTTCACCAACAGGCCAGTATGAAAAAGGAGGTTCACCATACTCTATCTCTCTTAATGATTCATTATAATAAATATTCTTTGGTTTTATAACTTCATTAACATCTATTATTTTTATCTTAACCATAAGATTTAATGAACTCTTAATTTTATTAATCTTTTGGTAAACTCAATATTTAAACAAATAAGTTTAAATATTAATATTTCTTGTATAGTTTAGAATACTAACAGAAAAAGAGGTTTGGTATTTAACCAAGATAATATGAAAAGAGTTCATGAATTTTTGATTTTTTCTTTTATAGGTATTCTTGCTGTTAATTTAGCCCTCTTAAGTGCTTATACTATTTTTGAAAAATATGGGTCAGTTACACTAGGTTCTGGAGAAGGTTATATTGTAAATATTCCTTTTATAGGCTCATCTAACTCACCTATGATTTGTGGAAAAGCACAGAAAACTTCTGAGAGGTTTTAGCAGGGATTAATGTAAGTGTTTACTACTCAAATAGCAGTTTGAATAAAAGCACAACAGATTCAAATGGAG
>JBBSXQ010000009.1:0-1104 GCA_038045725.1 Nanobdellota archaeon
TCAAGAGCATTATAATAATTTTCAATGTCTTCAATAGGGATATCAATAAGAGGATATTTTTTCTTCCATAATATCCAGTTCATCAATAGTCTTGACAATCTGGAATTGCCATCAACAAACGGCTGCAAAGAAATCATTTTAAGATGAACTAATGCAGATAATTCAAGAGGATGTAATTTTCTATTATTCAGTTTATACCATCTAAAGAAATCTTTTAACTCTTTATCAACATAACTCCATTTAGGAGGGACATATGAAGTTCCAGCTATTTTCACATCTCTTTTTAGCTCACTTCTTAGTTTTCCAGAAATAGAGTCATCAACACCAGAGAATAAAATTTTATGAATATTTTTTATAAATCTCAAATCTAATTTTCCTTTGTATTTTGTTATAGCTATTATTCCTTTTTCATGATTTTCCAACTCTCTTGCTATTTTCAGGCTTTTAAAATCTTTAGGAATAATACCCTCTCTTAATATTAAGGAAGTTTGCCTTAGCGTAACTCTGACGCCAGATAATTTACTGCTATCATAAGTATATCTTATTATAAACTCCTTTATTTTCTCTTGTTTTTCTAATTTACTTAATTTTTTAAGTTCGTTTTTGTAATTCTCTTTTTTTCTTTCTACATCCACAAGTTCCTCTCCCGACAAAAACTTAAATCTTTCTCCAGTCAATTCCTTTAGAAACTCTTTTTTAAGATATTCTAGTCTTTCTTTTCTTGGGAGTATTTTCCCGATATATTTTTTTTTCTGAATTATCTTACTCCCTCTTCTAATTGAGTGTATAAGAATCCAGTATTCTTTATTTTTTACTTTAATTTTCTTTTCAGTTACCATGAAATAGTTATGTACTACACTTATTTAAACATTTCGGTTATGTACTACAATTATTTCAGCCTCATAATATAACTAAAATTGTATTTATTGAAAAACCTTTCATCATCTTCTTTTAACTTATTATAAACTACAGATATACCTTTAACTTCTCCTCCAAGTTTTTCAATTAATCCTATGATTGTCTTTCCTAATTTTCAACTATCAAAAGCATCATCAACTAGTAAGATTTTATCTCCTTTTTTAACAGTTATTTTAGTTCGAGCCA
>JBBSXQ010000010.1:0-6461 GCA_038045725.1 Nanobdellota archaeon
TATTTCTTTTATCATTTTTTCATCTGCATAAATCTTTACTTTAAATGTTTCAGATTGTTTAAGTCCGTTATTTCTAATACTAATATCTGTATCAAGATATGCTCCGTGCATTGTTGCAGATACTCCTTCAAAAGAAAGATCTGGATAGCTTGGAACACTATATAATTGATTTATTAGCTCAATGCTATCCTCTCCTATTGTCTGGCTACAATCACTTATAGGATACATAAGATTACCAGAATTATCTGAGTGATCAAACCCAAGAACATGCATTAGCTCGTGTATCGGAACATTTGGTGTCTTGCATCCTGATTCTCTTATCAAAAGAATTTTTCCTGCGAGAATAACACTAAACTTTTCTGTTTTTGTGATATTTGTCGGACCACCCTCTCCAGCTATAAACAAACCGCCCTCAATTTTGTTATTGCTATCACAAGTTATAGAAATTTCAGGAGTCTCTCCTGTCGGATAAAATTTTAAAACAGTTAGATTTGAGATAAAATCAAAAGCTCTAACCATCTCATCCTTTTTTTTAAGAGTGCAGTCAGTAATAGAGTATGAAATAACTGGTTCAGGATATCTCATATTTGGGTAAAACTGCATACTTCCAGAAGAGTTAATGCTAAAATTTGAATTTCTGTTATAATCTGGCTGAAAGTCAGTTGTTTTAAATGGAATAAACCAGTAAAATAAAAGAGAGAAAATAACTAAGAATATAGCTATAGAACTAAAGATTTCCCACCACCTCATTAATAAAATTCGCAATTAATATATATAAATCTGTTGATGAAGCTGGAATTTAAGCTAAGATTACAATCACTTCATTCGCGAATTAATGAAAATTATTAATGTTAAAACGTAATAAAGAGTACAAAATGATAAATGTTAATATATATTACATCCTCAATTATTTATGAATAGATAGATATTATTTTCACATTAATCATAAAATCTACAAACAAAGTCAGTAAATCATATCAATTATAACTTTAAATTCTCAAGAATCAACACTAATAATCATCAAACTTCTTTTTTTCCTGCTTAACAACTGTCTCTTTGTGAATCTTTGCAAAAGAAGGCGTTATAATAAGGATATTCTCTCCAAATCCTGCAATGCTTCCCTCAAGAGCATCAGCTGTCTTTTTAACCTTTGAGACTGCTCTCTTTAGTTCAATAGGGTCTTTCTGTCTTAACATCTTTATGTCAATTATAGCAATAGTATAACCCTCTCTTATTGCATTAAGTATCTCATTTATGTCATCATAAACCTTTAATACAAAGAGTTTTACAAGAACTTTATTCTGTTTTTCTTCAGCACCAACATCAATTTCAAGATATTCACTGTCATTTTTGCTTCCACCTGATAATGCTTTTTTTATTTTATTGAAAACCATATCAGAATGTAATTATTAGTCTTTATAAATATTTCGCAAGTTTGGTATATAAAAATCCCTAATCAGTAACTTAAAAAGTTTTTGAAAATATTTTATTTTTTTACTGATTTTACTATCTCTTCACGTATTTTTTCAAGATTTTCAACCAGAGATTTCTCCTGTTTCTCTAGAGATTTAATCTTTAATTCAAGAATTTTCTCTTTGTTTAAAAGTTCTTCTTTTACTTTTGATTTTTGCGTTTTTATCATCAACTGTCCGATGACTTTAAAAACATCATCCCCAGAATTCTCTATTTCCTTAAGTGCTGACTGGGATTCAAGAAGTTCCATCTGAAAAGCCTGTTTCTGCAGAAAGACATTCTGAATATTTTGCTCAAGAAATTGTATTTCCTGTATCTGTTTATCAGTATATTTCATTATTACACTGCTTTTATGCTCTTTAATTTTGTTCTTAATTTGTAGAAAATTTTGCTTCCACAATAAGGGCAGACAAATCTCTTGTCAAGAGCTGTTACATTTGTCTTTTTCTCACATTTGAAGCATTTATAAGTTAACATTTTATTTATTATTTTTCAGTGTATTTAAATTTATTTAATCAAGATAGTAGACATGAGATGCAAATTTTTTTCCGCATTTTCCGCATTTCCATAATCCTTTTGATAATCTTTTGACTCCTATTTTTCCACACAGCGGACATTTTTGCTTTACTCTCTGTTTTAACTCGACTCTTCCAAATTTGTCTTTTACTGTTCTTCCGTATCTTGCTCCGAATCTCTTAATTGATTTTGGTTTTATTACCATTTTAATTTTATATTTTTTATTTTTAAACTATTCTGAAAATGGGGCTGCCCGGATTTGAACCGGGATCGTCAAGTATTCAGGAAGGTTCTCGAGATTATTCTTCTCAAGACTCCCTTCACCCAAACCTGAAAGGCTACCAGGTTACCCCACAGCCCCTTAAAATTTAGAGATAGGGGAAATTTATAAAGCTATTTCTTTTTGGATTCAGTTTTTGCTGAAGTTGCTGTTGGTGTTGCTGGTGCTCCTGGTTTTGTTGAAGCTGCTGTTGGTGTTGCTGGTGCTCCTGGTTTTACTTCAGGTGCAGGTGCAGCTGCTGCTGCAGCTTTTGCAGCCTCTTCCAGTTTAATTGCTTTCTCTTGAAGAGCTTTTATCTCGGAAAAGTATCTGTCTAATTCTTTTCTCTTTTCTGGAGATGTCTCTGTCTTCTCTGATTTTATCTCTTTATCATATTTTCCTTCATCTATATCTGCTTCGATTTCAGAAGCAGGTTTGTTCTCTATTAAAATTCCAAGACTTACACAACTTCCAACAACAGTTTTAACAGCAGATTTTAAGTCATTACAAAGCATATTAGGAAGTTTTGTTTTTGAAACAGAAATTATGTCCTCTATCGAAGCATTTGCAACTTTTACTTTTTTCTGTGCTCCAGAACCCTTATCAATCTTAAATTCTCTTTTTAACAGTTCTGAAACAGGCGGAGAAAAGACTTTGACACCAATCTCTTTTGTCGAGACATTTATATCTAGCTCAACAGGAACTTTTAATCCCTTGAAAGATTTTGTTGAATCATTTACTTTCTGCAGAACAGAATTAACATTAACCCCTGCTGGGCCTAACTTCTGACTTAAAGCAGGTCCTGGCTGCATATTCCCTCCCTCAACTAAAAGTTTAATCATCATTTTATTCTTCTCCTTCTTCCCTTCTTATAACTTTAACATTATCTATCTTTACTGTAACAGGCAACGGAACAACCGCCCCAAGCAAGCTCACTACTACTTCTCCTTTCTGTTTGTCTATTCTTAAAACTTTTGCTTTTTCTTTTTTGAATGGTTCTGATATCATCTCAACAATATCTCCGTCTTTTATTGATACAGCAGTCACTGACGGATAAATCATGTTTTTTATCTCCTCGTAACTTATTGTTTTCCCTATAATTCCTTTTACATACGGAAGATTGAAAACTGACTCCTCTGCAGATTCCCTGTCTTCTGCTTCAAGAAGAACATACCCTCTTAATCCGTGGGGTCTTGATACTGAGAATACATTTAAGTTCTTTTTTTCTGCCCTGTCAGCAATCATATCAACTGCTTTCTCTTCCTTGTTTGTTGTTACTTTTATTATGAAAATCATGTTTTAGCTCCGTCTACCTCTTAACTTCATAAGAAGTAGATTTAATTATTTAAAGATTGAGGTTTATAAATGTTGAGTTTTTGAATTGTAAATTAACATAATCTAGTAATTCTGAATTATAATTACCTGCTCGTTACCTCGCAGATTTAATATTAATTAAAAGATAATACTATAATAGTAGCACAAATTTTTGACAGAATACTTCTTAATTATTCTTAACTTCAAACATCTACTCGATTCTAAAAGATTCTACCCATTTTTGTTTATAGAGCTCATCTCTTATCCTTCCTACTTCCTCTCTAGGAATTGTCAGAAGATACTTCATTGAACTTTTTTTCTTTTTCTTATCAATATTTAAATCAACAAGCTTCCATTTTCTCCTTCCAAATATCTTAAGAATTTCTGACTTGTCAATGATTTTGTTTGTATTTATAGAAATTCTTCTCTGGTATGCTCCAATTCCTCTAAGTTCAAGAAGCCCGTCTATGATAACCACAAGCCAGATAATACTATATGTTAGCAACCCTATAAAATACTCTCCAACCCCTATAATAAGCCCTATTATTGCAAAAATCCAGATACCTGCTGCAGTTGTAAAACCGAATATTTTATCTGTTGTTTTTATTAAAGCTCCTGCACCAAGAAAACCAATTCCTGTAACAATTGCTGCAAGAAGAGGCGTTGGATTCTCGTGATTAAGCATTGTTGCTATTATTCCAAGTGCGCATGAGCCAGAAGCAACAAAAACAAAAGCCCCAAAACCAGTTGGCTTATTAGACATCTGCCTCTGTATTCCAAAAACTAGGGATATAGAAAATACTATTAAAAATCTTAAAATTATTACTAAATATTCCATAAACCTTCTGTATATCTCTTATTTATAAAGATTTATTTTATATAGAAAACTAAAAAATATTACAAACTTAACAGTTTGATATTAGTATCTGTTGTTGAAAAATTCTTTGCCACAATAACATCCACTCCTGCTTCCTCTGCAGACTCAATAGTCTTGCTTGTTACTGTTCCGTCAATAACAAGAGCAAAGACTTTTTTTTCTGATTTTCTCAAAGAGATATTAAGGCTCTTAACAGAAACTATTTTTATCTCATTTAAATTTTTATCAAGCATAACAACTTTTTCTTTCCCATAAATCTCGTTTGAAATTTCCTTAAGCTTTTTTTTCTTTTCATCGTCTAGTTCATAATCTTTTGCTTTTTTTTCAGTATTATTAAAATCTTCAGAATTACCAGTTCTGTAAATCCTGTCTTTTATACTTTCATTTGATTCAGATATTCTTCGAGGATACCTCTCCCTAGAAAGAAACTCCTGTAAAGGAGTTCTCTTTCTAAGATTCATTAAAATTTCTTTTCCTGTCAGCTCTTCAACCTCTTTTCCCTCAGGAGCAACTGCAATATAGCTAATATTTGCATTGTCTGTTACATTTTGAATTATCAGCTTTCCGCCTCTATCTCCGTCAACAAATAAAGTAATTTCTTTTTCCTTGCCTAGTTGTTTTATTGCCTCAGGTAGTTTTGTTCCATTCATAGCTATCACGTTTTTAACCCCATTTTTCATAAGGTTTAGAACATCTGCTCTTCCCTCAACAACAATTATCTCGCTTCCTGAAATATCTCCAGAAGGAAGTTTTTCATCTCCGTACTCATTAATACCGGCCATTTTTGCAGAATCTTTAATCTCATTTGAAATTTCTCTTGAGTCTGTAGCTCCCTCAATGCCCTGCATTAGTTTCTTAGCCCTCTCAATGATATAATCTCTCTTGCTTCCTCTTACATCCTCGATTCTCTCAACTTCTATCTGTGAATCGCTCGGGCCTATTCTCTCTATTGTCTCTATTGCAGCAGCTATTAGAGTAGTCTCTGATCTGTCAAGAGCTGTCGGGATTTTTATAATTCCTGTTGTCTTCTTGTCATTTCTCTCAGTCTCAACTTCAATTCTGCCTATTTTTCCTTCTTTCTGTAACTCTCTCATCTCAAGATCGTCTCCAAGAAGACCCTCTGTCTGTCCGAATATAGCTCCGATTACATCAGGTTTTTCAAGAGCACCTTCAGCTGTGAAATTTGCATGTATCATGTATTTTATAGATACCGGACTTATTTTTGCCATTTTTTATTTTATTATTTTTATTTAGTTATCTTAAAACCACGAAAATCTATGATTTCCGTAACACTAAAAATCTATGATTTTTGAGTGTTTTTTGATTTTAACTAGAAAAATACCTCTGTGGTTTCCTACAAATCATCTCTAAAAATAAAGTGAATTTGACTGTGATTGTGAGTAATCAAAAAGTCTCTTAGTTTTTTTTTGAGACTTTTGGATGCTCAAGATTCACCACAACTTAAAAGAGTGGTTTGTCAAGAATCTTGACATAATACTTTCTAGTATCTTTCTATAAAAATACTAGTTTATAATGGTTTTTAAATTTTGCGCATATTTTTTAAGTAAAATTATATGAGGGGTTTAAAGAAAAAATTCTCTCTCCTTTTTCCTGTTTTCTTGGAATATTTAAAGAAGATAAATTCTGAATCTCAAGAATATCTCTTTTAGGTTCATAGGTTAAAATAGCACAAACTTTCTGTCCTTCATAAATTTCTTTTTTCTCAATTTTTGCCATAAACACATCATAATTTAAAGGGGGAATAGTTAAACTACCTGAAAAATCTTCCAAATTTACTAAATCATCCTTAATTCCAATGTATTTTAACCCAAATAGATTTACTAAAGATTTCCCTAAAAGTGATGGGTAAAATATCTCACTAAGATTTGCCCTGTGTTTAATTTCTTTTCTACTAGAAACAGCATCTTTAATAGATTGAGCATAGTAATACGGGGGAAGAGTTGTCTTAGTGAACCTCCACACAGCAAGCTGTGTGGCATCTAGATAAAATCAAATAACTTT
>JBBSXQ010000011.1:0-3665 GCA_038045725.1 Nanobdellota archaeon
ATTTTTCAGTCCAGATTTCGCTCACCATTGTAATACTCCTAAAGTTATTTTACAATCAGCTACTCTTTTATTCACCATCATAAGATATTAGATTTGAAATCACTTATAAAGATTGTGATGATTAAAAAGATGATTTGTTAATTAACCTATTATTTAGAAGATTTTTTATTATATTTTGTCTGTGCAACTTTCTCTGACATTGTTCTATATTTTATTTACTTCTCTCTCTTCTCTGCTTTCTCTTTCTCTTTTCCTTTCTAAGACGTTTACGTTGCCATTTCCAACGCATCTGCCTTTTCTTTTTCCATCTTCTTGATGAGCGCTTCATAATATAACTCTGTTACTAGCAGTTTTTAAAGCTTATTATTTGGTTTTTTTAGAAATACTCATTTATCTTCAGCTTAAATTCCATCCAGAAAAACCAGAAAATTAACAAAATTCCATCTATTGAGGGAAGTATCAGATATTCAAATACAGAAGGAAGGTTTCCAAGGACATTTAATCCTATTGATGTGTTGATTATAGGGTAAAATATTGTCGCTGTTCCAGGAATAAGGTCCAATACTATATGAACGAAACTTCCTATTGACAGTATAAAAAATATTACTGGAATTTTTATATGTCTTTTTCTTAATTCAGGACTTTTAATGCTGATTTTTGATATAAATATTCCTGCAAATCCTAAAATCACAGGGATAAAAAGAGAGTGCATGAATGTCCTATGAATTTGTTCAAGAGTATAACCAAAAAAATAAAGGATATAAAATAACCCGATATCCAAATCAGGAAGTATTCCCCCTATTGCAGCAATCAGTATATAGTATCTTGGAAATTTCTTATTGTCTTTTATGTAGTACTTCCTGAATAACTCTACAAGAATGACTGCTACTAGAATATGTATAACCGGGTAAGGCATTTTTCCTCTTTTTTAATCAGAGGTTTTTTCTTATTTTAAACTTATCTGCTTTTCATAACTCCAACTCTCTTACAATATTTTCTCACAGGGCAGACAGAGCATCTTGGTGAGACTGGCTGGCATATTATCTTCCCGAATAAGACAAAAATTCCGTTAAAATCTTTCCAGTATTTTTTAGAAAGTATTTTCTCAAGCTCTTTTTCTGTCTGTTCAGGAGTTTTTGTCTTAATTAGTCCTAACCTATTTGGAATTCTATGGCAGTGAGTATCTATAGGAAGAACTGGCTTGTTAAATGCAAAAGAAAGAACAATATTTGCTGTTTTTGGTCCAATACCTTTTATACTTAACAATTCTTCTTTGTTATTTGGAACTTTTGAATTATATTTTTCAATTAAAACTTTTGAGACATGCTTTATTGTTCTTGTCTTTTTTTTATAGTGTCCTGAACTAAAAATTAATTTTTCAAGTTTTTTTGTGTTAATATTTGCTATTTTTTCAGGATTATTTGCAACAACAAATAAGTTATTAGAAACTTTTTCTGTATTTTTATCTTTTGTTCTTAGTGAGAGAAGACAGGATATAAGTATCTTAAATGCATCTGGTTTGCGTCTCATTCGATTTAGAGTTGTTCTTTCATAAGAGTTAAAATTCTTCTGGAGAATTTCCATAATCTTATCTAAATCTTTTTGATTGTTTGTAATCTCCTTTTTAAGCATACAAAACTATGATTTTTTAGTTATTTAAACTTACTAGGAGCACCAAAACAATATAAACTTATTATAATTTTAACCAGTAAGATAGATTAAAATGGAAGATGAACAAAATATCAGGGAAAAAAGAATAAGAAAAGTAATACAATTGTATTATTCTAAACCAGAAATTCAGAAAGCAATATTTGAATTTTCAAAAAACAGGGAAATCTGTCCGAGATATTTTGATAGTTTTGGAAAAAGACCAGATTCTTTACAGTATCCCGGAGATGTTTTTGAACTTGTTAGAAAAGGAGCAACCTCTCTTCACTGTTCAGAAGAATTATGGGAAGACCCTTTAAGAATTATCACTGGAATGAGTGAAGAACAGGCAAATAAGTTAAGGGTTGGCTGGGATTTGTTAATTGATATTGACAGCAAGTATATTGATTATAGTAAAGTTTCTGCAGAGTTAATAATAAAAATATTAAAATTTCACGGAGTTAAAAACATAGGGATTAAGTTTTCAGGAAGTAAAGGATTTCATATAATTGTTCCGTGGAAGGCATTTCCAAAAGAGATTAATGGAGTTAAAACATCAGATATGTTTCCTGAGTGGCCAAGAATTATTTCAAAATACATAATAAAACAGACAGAAGAACAACTTATTGAGAGAGTTACTAAATTAGCTAATTCTAGTAAATATGTGAAAGATTTCCAGGCATCAAAAGAAGTTATGCCTGATATTGTTCTTGTCTCTCCGAGGCACTTATTTAGAATGCCTTACTCTTTACACGAGAAAACTTCACTTGCAAGCATTGTTTTAAACTCGGAAGAGATAAAAAACTTTGAACTTAAAGATGCAGACCCCCTGAAAGTAAAAATCAAGAATTTTATGCCTGATTCAAAAGATGGTGAGGCAAGTGAACTTCTTATACAAGCTCTTGACTGGTATAAAGAACAAGATAGTAAGACAGAGAGAGAACAAAAATCATTTGAACCAGTTAAACTTACAAATCTTTCTGAAGATAATTATCCGCCATGCATTAAGAAAATTTTAAACGGGCTTTCTGATGGAAGAAAAAGAGCATTATTTATCCTAATAAATTTATTCAGGTCTGTTGGTATGGAGAGAGATGAGCTTGAAAAAAAAGTTTATGAGTGGAATAAAAAAAATGAAAAGCCTCTTGATAATCCATATATTAAATCTCAACTTTCCTGGGCTTATAAGAAAAAACCAATAATGCCTCCAAATTGTAAAGAAGCTTATACTGGAATAGGTGTATGTTCTCCAGATGATTTTTGCAAGATGATAAAAAACACAGTTAATTATGTTATAAGAAAGAATTTTCAAGTAAACAGAAACCCCAACAAAAAAATAAAAAAGAGAAAGAATTCTGAATAGTTCTAAACAACAAATTTTAAAAAGAAGAATTAGCTATATATGAAATGAAAAAGAGGTTGTTTCTGGTTATGTTTTTAATAGTATCTTTTATATTTTTATTTTCTATTATATCAGCTGCATTAAATGATAGCAATACAGAAGAGGCAAAAATTGACAAAGCATATGATTGTTTAACTAATAAAGTAAAAGATAAGTGTCCTGTATCTCTTGAAGAGAGCATATTCACTGCTCTTGCAATTGAAGAGTGCGGAGAGGTAATTAAAAATAACTCAAGAGATAATGTCTGCTGGCCAAAAGAGAGCTGTAATATAGGAATTACTGCAAAAGCTATCTTAGCAATGAAGAAGACAGGTTCTAGTACTGAAAAAGCAGAAGAGTGGCTTATATCACAGAACAGGACATCTTCAAATCTTATCTGGTATCTTGAAATTGAAAGCACAAACCCTACAACTTGCTCTATATCTTACTCTGGACAGTCCTATTCTGTCTCAATAGGTTCTGATAAAAAAATAAGTTCTGGCGCTGGAAGCTGTTTAAGCCCTTCAGAAAGCAATTACTGGTTAAAAATAAATCCATCATGTTATGCTTCTGAATTTACAATATCCTGCACTGAATCTTTCTTAACAACTCTTCTTTATAAAAAAGAGAGTTCATC
>JBBSXQ010000012.1:0-3816 GCA_038045725.1 Nanobdellota archaeon
GACCAGAGTTTTGACTTAATTATTAATCTGCAGAAATTTGACCCTAAAAAGAATTCTGTAAATATATTTGTAGCAGTTCCGTATAAAATAGGAGATAAAAAGATTGCTGGATTTCTTGAATCAAAAAACAAAAATGTTGAGACAATAACAAAAGATGAATTCAAAAAATATTCTGAAAAAAAAGAAATAAAGAAACTAATTAAAAAATATGATTTTTTTATAGCCCAGTCAAGTCTGATGCCAATAGTAGCTACAACTTTTGGAAGAGTTCTTGGACCTTCTGGAAAAATGCCCTCTCCACAATTGGGGATACTTATGAATGCTGATGATAAAGCTATAGAGGAGATAAAGAGAAAAGTAAACAATAGCGTTAAAATAAGAACAAAAGAACCAAGCATAAAAATTGCTATTGGAAAATATAGTATGAAAAATGAAGAAATTGTTGAGAATATAATTGCTGTTTATAATGCTGTACTAAAAGCTCTTCCTAAAGAAAAAGATAATGTAAAAAATATAGAAGTAAAATTAAGCATGAGTAAACCTCAAAAAATAAAGATAAGATGAAAAGCAAAAAAACAGCAAAAATTCCAGAAAGAAAAAAGAAAGAAGTTGAACAGATTGTCAAATTAATAAAAGATAAGAAAACAATACTTATTGCTTCAATAAAAAACCTTCCTGCATCACAATTCCAGGAGATTGGAAAGAAATTAAGAGGAAAGGCTATTGTCAAAGTCCCAAAAAAAAGCTTAATGATAATGTCAATAGATAATTCTAAGAATGAAGAATTAAAAAAATTAAAAGAACATATTAAAGAAGATTTTGCAGTATTATTCTCTGATTTAGATTGTTTTGAACTTTCTTCAGAGCTTGTTGAAAGTAAGAGTCCTGCAAGAGCTAAAGCTGGACAAGAATCACCCCAAGATATTGAAGTTCCTGCCGGACCAACTGACTTAATTCCAGGACCTGCAATAACTGAACTTGGAGCTCTTGGAATTCAGATACAGATAGAAAAAGGAAAAATAAGCATAAAAGAACCAAAAATAATTGTAAAAACAGGAGAAAAAATATCTTCTGGTGCAGCAGATATCATGAATAAACTTGATATAAAACCCTTCTCTGTTGGTTTTGTCCCTCTTGTTGCATTTGATATTAAAAGCGGAAAATTATACACAAGCATAGTTATAGACAAAAAAGGAGCTCTAGAAGGATTAACACATGATTTTGGAAAGGCAATGGCATTTGCAGTCAAGATAGGATATATCTGCAAAGATACTATCAGATTGCTTATAGGAAAAGCTGGAATGCATGAAAAAGCAATAGAAACAATTGCTAGCAAAGGAAATACTCAGGAAGAAACTAAGGAGGAAATTAAAAATGAGTAAAAAGCTTAGAGTACCTTATGAAAAGTATGTTAAAATGATATTTTCTGAACAATACAAAGAAGCTAAAATAATCCTTGATGAATTTTATAGTAATGTCTTTGAAGTATACAAACAAACCACTAACCTAAATGAGAAAAAACTTATGGCTACAACACTTGCAAAAACACAAAAACTTATCTCTAATCTAGAAATCATGATACATAATCCTAAATCAGACAGGGGAGTTAATTAAAATGAAAAATAATATTCAAGAAAATATCTTGGAGGAATTAAAATAAAATGAAAACAGGAAATTTTCAATCATTTAAATTCCATAGAAAAATATGGAGGAAATTAAAATAAAATGGAAAACATATACGCAGCACTTTTACTGCATAAGTTAGGCAAAGAAGTTGATGAGAAGAATTTGAAAAGTGTTGTTGCGGCTGCTGGCGGAGAAGTTGATGAAGGTAAAATCAAATCACTTATTGCCAGTCTGAAAGGCGTCGATATAGCAAAAGAGCTGGAAAATGCTAGCTTAGTTGCTGCTGCTCCTGCTGGTGGTAAGCCTACTGAAGCAAAGAAAGAAGAGAAGCCTAAAGAAGAGAAGAAAGAAGCTGCAGCAGAAGGACTAAGTGCGCTCTTTGGGTAGGATTTATTATTTTTATATATTCTAAAGAGCCACACTCTTCTTAGAGGTAGCTTCATTATTCTGAATAAAAGATATTATCCTCTTTTTATTTTCATTATTGTCAAATGCCCCTATTTCTAAAAGTCTTTTCGCAAGAGAGGTATTGCACATTGCTCTGACGAAAATTTGTTTTTCTTTTATATGTGGACAAAAACCGAATTTTTTTAAAATAATAGAATAGTGACGTAAATATTCAACATTTCCATCATAAATCTTAACTCTTGATTGTACTCTCTTTCGATTTATTGAAGTTATTTCAAATGTTCCATCTCCACAAAAAAGTTTAGATAAATAACCCTCTGAAAAAGTAGTTAAATTATCATCCCAATCAAATTTCTCTAGATAATATTTCATTTGATTAAGAGAATTTAATATTAGTTCGGATAAGATAGTATTCCTAACAATTATTTTAAATCCATATCCCCTAATTCCTCTATCTGAACTTACTAGATAATTTACATTTAAACCTACAAAATTCTTAAATTTACTTATAATTTCTGGTAATTGGCTCTTAAAATAAGAATCATAATCTATTTTAACATAAATATTTTCTTTATTTACTCCTATTTCTAATAAGAAATTAACAAAATCTCTCAATTCAGATAAATTTTTATTGCAGAATTCAACTATATCTTGATTCGTTTTTGTTCCTTCTGCTTGAATTTGCCCTAATAGTTTACCAAAAATATTAGGATTCACAAATCTATTTAATAAAATCTGTCTTGAAGAACCTCTCAAGTGAATAGAAGTTAGTCTAATAAAAAAGTTTTTATTAATTAAACATTCTTCACAATATACTCTACTTCCTTTTTTTGTTTTTTCTGGAACAAAGAAGGATAAGTCTATCTTATCTTTATAAAATAATTTATTACTCTTTTTAATTGGAAAGAAATCATCTATTCTCAAAATTATCTCTCTATCATCCTTTACCCCTAATTCAGATAATACTTCTTTTTTAATAGTGATAATATGGTTAAATTTCGTAATCAAATAAGAAGAATTATTACCTTTTCTAAAAGTTATCCTAACAATCTCTCCTTTCTTGTATTTAGAGGTTAATCTAAACTCTTTTGGAAAATAAAGCAAGATTTTATTACCTGTTTTTAAGAGTTTTAGCTTTATTTCTTTCATTTTCTATTTATTTAATATATTGTAATTATATAAATATTTCGATAGTGCATTGTTCGGGTAATTTAATTTTTTATTTAACCAGCTGACAAACCACTTTTCTAGTTTGGACAGGAATTTTTAATGTTATGAAGATTACATCACAATTAATTTTAAATATACATTTAGTACAAAATTAATATGTCTAAGCTGAAAAAAGAAGAATTTGATAAGAAATATAGATTTAGAGATTCTAGAGAGGGGTTGGTTAAGTGTGTTACATGTAATAGTATGACTGGTGGAGCTAATGATAAAGAAGGTTCTGCTTTTTGTGTAAATGAAAAAAGACTTAGAAAAATAAAGATAGCAGAATATTTAGAAGGATTTTGGAGTAATCGTGGAACTAGTAAGAATACCTCTTTTATGAGAGTCTGTGATGATTATAAAAACAAACCTCTGCCAGCAGGAATTGAAAAAATTATCCTTCCAAAAGAACACGTAATTCTCTTAGGTTCTCAATCTAGAGATGTAGACCATGCAGACATAAATTGTCCTTATGTTATAGAAGAATTAAGAAAGGTTAATTTACAATCACAAGAGGAGAGTAAACCGGATAATCCTCTAGCTTACTTAACAAAACCAAAAATTTATATTAGA
>JBBSXQ010000013.1:0-1312 GCA_038045725.1 Nanobdellota archaeon
ACTGTTATTTACAAAACACTTAGAATTTGTAAAAACCAATTCTTCAAGAATATTATCATAATCATTGATATCCATTTTTAATTATAGATATAATAATCTCTTGAATAGAGTTTATAAAAATTTATATCTTATAGAAAATATTACTTCATCTCTTTTTACTTAACAGCCTTCATGTCTTTCCATGCAAGTTCAAATAACTGCTCAAGAGCCTGAGCAAAGAATTCAGTGTTAATCCAGATACCAATATCATAATTTGGATGGAATTTTTCATCATCTAAAAGCATAAAGATAAGCTGGTTTGAATCAACAATCACAAATCTTGCCTTTAATCCGTCAATATGTTTTACCTCTGCGACTTTTTTTAAGTCTCTAGCGACTTTAATATTATTATTATTAATCTGAGCAGCTATTCTTATCTTAACTCCTCTTTTTTTACACTTCTCTAAACTCGGCATTAAAGCTTCAAACTTTCTGCTAAGCCCCTCTGCTGTTGTTATGATTGTTATTGATTTTTCTGCATCTCTAATCATCATGTCAAGATGATTGTAAAGATTCTGTCTTCCTCTTAAGCTTCCAGATAAATCAGATGGTTCTGCGAATTTTATTCCTTTTGTAAACAAAGTGCTTAACTCTTCTAAAACTTCATCTCCTCTTAATGTCTCTAATCTCTGTGTTTTCTCTTTTGCATCTCTTACCAGATTTTTCTTAACTCTTTCAACAACCTCTTCAGGTTTTAACGCAACAAACTTGATAGGTTTCCCAAGCTTCATAACAATAAAGCCTTTTTTCTCAAGACTTTCTAGAATATCATATGTTCTTGACCTAGGTACATCAGAAATATTGCTAAGTTCCCCAGCTGTTGATGTTCCTCTGGAAAGAAGTGCAGTCCACACCTTTACTTCATAAAGGTTCAAATCGAAAATCTTCCTTAGTCTGCTTAAAAATTCTTCTTTTACTATCATCTCTTTTTTATGGTATTTTTTATTTTTAAATATTCCTATGCTAAAAGAGTGAATTAAATAACTTCCTCATTAGTAGTCATTTTAGTGAGATAGCTACTTTTCCTCTCTTATCTTTGATTTCAAAGTTACAGACGTTTTTAAATCTTTCCTTGCCAGTGACATCTTTTAACTCTTCTTTTAAAATCTCTATTTTTTTTGAATTTGTTCTGTCTTTTATGAAATCTTTTTGTTTTTCAAGAGTTTTTTTAAAATTATCGTCGGTAAATATAACAAGATTTACTAAGTCTGTTTTTTTAAGACCAAGTTCTTTTCTAAATGCCTGTATCTTTCTTGAAATTTCTCTGGCATAA
>JBBSXQ010000014.1:0-1494 GCA_038045725.1 Nanobdellota archaeon
TCAATCGTTTATAAGAGACTACAGCTTAAAAGCTGTAGATTTCTTTTAGTTAATACTAAATCTGTGAGATTGTGAGTAGGTAATTGTAATTATTAGCTTAAAAATCTCTGAACTGATATTCTGAAAAAATGTTAAGTTAGCAACTTGACTTAACAACTAGTAAGGCTATTTAATCACTCAATATAAACTAAATCATCACCAAAATCTTTCTTAATTGTCAGACTTATTTTTTTCTTTATACTATCTACACAATACTCGTTTCTACCTCTAAGCATTTTCTCAGCATCTAAGTGTTTTACATTATAAGGAGAGTAAAACTTATCTGACTGAAACTCAAGATTATAATCGCTTTCAATAAAACATATACCAGTAATGTCTTTTGGAAGATTATACTGGACTTCCTGAGAACCCTGTGGGCTCTTCCACATTTTGTCTACATCCTCCTGCAGTCTGTCTTTAAACTGTCCAAGTAAAATCTCGTCTGAAATAAAAAGAAATTTGTATATAGCCCAGATAACAAATGCGAGAAAAACTATTATGAGAATTATTGCAAAAATCATATTAAATGAGAGCTCTAACTGGGCTTTTTTATTGAAATTATCACAAACTCTTTTCATAAGTCAGTTAGTATTAGTTGGCTTATAAATTTTGTTGAGAAGATATTAATTATTTTTATATCTCTTAGAAGCAGTAAGAATTCTCTCAAGTGCCTTATGTTCTTGTGATTTGGGATTTATCACCTCTCCAAAACCCTTCCAGACTCTAAAATTAAATAATCCTTTTTCTTCTTTTTTAAGAACCCATATATTATCTTTTTTCTCATAAACAGCATAATTATCTTTGTAACTAAGACTGCTTAAAGCAGAAAGTGTAATTTCCCCAATCTTATCATGATCCTTAGCCCAACGCGCCTCTCTCCAATATTCACTATAATCTGGTTTTAATCCAAATTTAATCCAGAAATTATCTATAACAAGTTTTCCTATTATTTTTTCATGGTCAAGTATGTCCTTTACATGTCCTGACCAAGCCTGAACTTCCATATATGCCTTTCTTTCAAAAAGATTCATATCTTCAAGTCTTACAATTCCTTCTGAACCGTCTGTTGCAGTCATATTTTAAATCTTATAAAAGAGTATTTAAAGATTATGTATAAATAATCATATCCTCTTTCTTCTAAGAAGATTAGCATTACTAACAACAGTTATGCTTGAGAGAGCCATTGCAAGCTCGGCAATAACCGGATTAACAAACCCGACAACAGCAAGAGGAATTGCAACAACATTATAGAAAAATGCCCAGAATAGATTTTGTTTTATTGTCTTGAATGTTTCTTTTGATAGATTTATTGCCCTGACAACTCCAATCAGTGAGCCTCTAACAAGAACAATATCTCCTGCTTCAATTGCAATATCTGTTCCTGTTCCAATTGCTATTCCAACATTTGCCTGTTTTAGAGCAGGTGCATCATTAATTCCATCTCCGACAAAAGCC
>JBBSXQ010000015.1:0-2748 GCA_038045725.1 Nanobdellota archaeon
GTAAAATGTACAAACACTATTCAACATCGGTAGGAAATAACTTGAAAACAATTCAGATAACAACTAAATACAGGTATGCAATGATGAGAAAAGAAAAACTAAAGGTTTTTTGCAGAGTTGCAATAGAAGAAGCCTGCAAAAAACATAAAATAGATGTTGTTATAATAAAGATACTAGACGAGCATGTGCACTTAATTGTTGATTGCCCTAGAACATTATCAGATGCCCAATTAATTCAGATAATCAAGGGATTATCTGCTTATATCTTGTTTAGAATCTGTCCGGATTTGAGATTGAGATATCCTAGAGGGAATTTCTGGAATAGAGGATATTTTTGTCAGAGATGCGGGACTGATTTTGACAGGGCTTTGAACTATGTTCAGAATCAAGAAATACATCATTCAACGAACTAAGGACGCTGTCGGCTTTAGCCGACAGCGGATGTCACAGAAAGTGGTGATAGTTATAGAGATTTATACTCTCAAGGAGTTGGCAGTATTTTGTTCACTAAAAATAATTCACTAGATGATTTGTGGTTTGAGAGATTTTCTAAACATTTACAACCAGTTCATAAGAAGAGCAATACCAATAAGAAATAATAATATTCCTGCAACTAGGTGAAGTTTTCTTATGTTCTTTTCTTTCCATCCAGAAACTTCATCTACTTTTGCAAAACCAAAAAAAACAATAAGAGTTATTACTATCATTGGAGAGATAAAGATAAGAGTGTAGTAAAGGAACCATAAGATTCTTGTTAAGATGCTTAGTTCAGAGAGTATTCCTGATGCAACAATAAGTGGTCCGATTGTGCATGGAAGAAGAAATACAGTAACTAAAAATCCTATGAAAAAAGCTCCTCCTGTTGAGTTTATTCTGTTTATGACTTTTTTTGCTTTTGGCCTTAAAAATATTGGCATCTCTGTTAAGAAGCTCCCTTTTTTATAATAAAAAAAATCTTTTATGTTTAATCCACCAAGAATCATTGCAATAACTCCAAGTCCTTTGTATATCATAACTGATTTTTCTCTTAAAAATTCAGAGAATGTTATGAAAAATTGAGATATTATTAGTCCGTAAAACAAATATCCAATATAAACCGCAGAGGTAAATGCTAAACCTCCATAAAGAACTTTTTTTCTGTTGTCTGGATTTTGTATGAGTATTGTCATCAGAACCATTGCAAGAATAGCTAACTCGCACGGATTAACAGCATCTGCAAGAGCAAGACCTGTTATTTTTATAAAAAGATTAAAATCCATCTTAACAATCTGTAAGCTCCTTTAATTTTTCAATACTCTGCAAGCCATCATATTTCTCTCCCTTAATAATCCAGGTTGGAGTTGCCATAATCTCCTTACATTTTTCTTTTTCATAGAAACAATCTATCATATTCAGATATTTTGTATTATTTCCGAACATATCCTCCTGTTCTTTGCAGTGAATGCATCCAAGCTGGACATACAATACTGAATTTTGACCTATGCATTTTGCAGTTTCTTCAGAAGTTGTTGGCTCGTCTCTCTGGATAATAAAATATGTAAGAATTATTATTGCTATTATTATGATTAAGGTAATATAGTTATTTTTTTTAACCATAGATATAATACTTTTAATACTTTTTTAAAGCTTTTGAAGAAACTAATTTCATAGAATTATCTAATAATCAGGCATTTCTTCATTTGATAAAGTTTCCTGACCTTTTTCAACTTTCTTTTTAGTGGTTTTTTCTTCAGGGCTTTCTTCTAAATCTTTATCAGATATTGAGTTAAGCATCTCTCTGAATTTTGGAAAATCAGCTACAGAAATTCTCACACCTGCTTTTGTAAACCCAGTATATCTCTCACTTGTAACAAATTCCCTTATTGTTACTCCTTTTCTGCCTCCAAAATCATCAACTCTGATTATAATGTCAGTTCTGTCATTCTTATTTATCTTTCCAATATCTTTTTCCATGTTATTTAACTTAATTAAATGCGTTTTATAAGCTTTTTGTATTTATCTAGATATGTTTATTAGTAAAAAATAAAGGTTTTTAAACCTAATAATATATTAATAATCATAAAACAAAAAGGAGGGAAAAATGAGTAAATCAAAAAATACTCTTGGAAGCTGGGCATTTTTAATTGGTGTTGTTATTGCAGTTATCCTTGGAATTTTTGTGCAGGATAAGATTGATAACAGCACAGTAACTCTTGTTCTTGTAGCAATTGGTCTGATTGTAGGATTCCTTAATGTTACAGGAAATGAAGCACAAGCATTCCTTTTGTCAGGAGTAGTACTGATAATAGCAACTGCATTTGGATCTAGTTCACTAGGAAGTGTAGCTTATTTAGATAGTGTGATGGAAGCACTTTTGAAGATATTTGTTCCTGCTACAATAATTGTTGCTATTAAAAATGTCTTTAGTATAGCTAGAAACTAATCTTTCTTTTTTCTTTTCTTTCTTTTTATTTCAAGATTCTTGAGAAGTTTTTTATACTCTATTTGTTTATATTTATAAATGAAAAAGAGTAGAGAGAATAAAAAATTCAAGAAAATTGCTTTTTATGTATTTTTACTAATTATTATGATTATCCTTATTTTAATTTTAATACATTATTTCTTTGCAAGTCTCTTTTCCTGGAAAGGACATCAAAGTTATATAAACAGTAAAGAGATATATAGTATAGAATCCTGGATGAGTCCAAATACTATTTTTAGGGCGAGCCAGTTGAAAGAAACCCTTTGCGGATTTTAATCCGCAGATTG
>JBBSXQ010000016.1:0-1024 GCA_038045725.1 Nanobdellota archaeon
AAAAAGAAAGTAAGATTATTGAGAATATCAAGAAAGGAAAAATAATTACTCCTGATTTTTCAGGACCAAGTGCAATTATTCTTGATAAATCCGGAGAAAAAACAATTGATAAAGTCAATAAGTTAATTGAGGCTTATTCTAAGAAAGGTTCTCTGGAAGACAGAGAGGAATTTGATGAGTGGAGATTGTGAGATGAAATTAAAAGATTATCTATTAACTATAAAACACATAATAATAACTCACAATCATCAACAGATTTATAACTTCTTCTAATTATTTATAATCATGTGCAAACAATGTATAAAAAATCCTGTTTATGAATTTACAAACAAGAGAAAGCTTTGCAAGAATTGTTTTATTAATTACATACACAAAAAATTATTTTACGCTATAAGAAAGTTTGAGATGATTAAACAGGAAGATATAATAAGCTTCAAGAAAACAGATAATTTCAGAGATGTTGTTCTTGATGATTTGTTAAGATTAGCAGAGATTAAAATGTTTGCAATTATCTCCTCAAAAAAATCATCTAAAAAAGCAATCTCATCTACTCTAGATATAGAATCTAAAAAGATTATCTATGAGTTGATTAATGGAAATATAAATAAATTAAATGCAAAGCCGGTTGATAAGAGTATAATAAAACCAATGTACTTTTTCCTTGATGAGGAGGTTCTCCTTTATGCTAAGCTTAAAAAATTAAAATATAAGATTAAAAAAGAGAAAAAAGACAAAATTAACTTATTTATTGATGATTTAGAGAAAAAACATCCGGAAATAAAGAGAGCTATTGTTAATTCTTATCTTGGGATGAATGAATAATTTGTTATATGAATTAGTATAAGAATGTTTAAAAAAGATTATTCTTAGGAGATAATATGGCTAATTTAGAAGAAGATGTAAATCATAAGGCTTATAAGAGGATTTTGGACAGCACTATTTTATATGATAGTTACAAGGGAAAATATGTTTTATTAATCGTTATACCCTACAGCTTGCTGTAGGGTGAAAACTAAGAAAAACT
>JBBSXQ010000017.1:0-8365 GCA_038045725.1 Nanobdellota archaeon
ATTATGCAAAGAAAAAAGGAGTGTTGAAAGAAAAGGACGAGAGTTTTTCAGGAGACGATGTAAGAGAGGGTTTAACTGCAATAATTAGCATCAAGCTTCCTAATCCGCAATTTGAGGGTCAGACAAAAACAAAGCTTGGAAATTCAGAGATAAAGGGTTTTGTTGATTCTATTGTAACTTCTGCTCTGTCAGAATTTTTTGAGGAAAATCCAAATATCAGCAAAAAAATAACTGCAAAAATTATGGATGCAGCTAAGGCAAGACTTGCTGCAAAGAGGGCAAAAGATTTAATCAGGAGAAAGAGCGCATTTTCACTTGGAGGTCTGCCTGGAAAATTAGCTGACTGTTCAAATAAAAAAGCAGAAGATTCTGAGCTTTACATTGTTGAGGGAGAGAGTGCAGCTGGTTCAGGAAAACAGGCAAGAAACAAGGAAAATCAGGCAATTCTTCCACTAAAGGGAAAAATTCTAAATGTTGAGAAGTCAAATCATGCAAAAGCTCTTTCAAATGAAGAGATAACAAATATTATAACAGCTATTGGAACAGGAGTTGGAGAGGATTTTAAGATAGAGGATCTAAGGTATAAAAAAATAATAATAATGACTGATGCAGATTCTGATGGAGAGCATATAAAAACTCTTTTGCTGACTTTTTTCTTCAGGTTTATGCCTCAGTTAATTGAAAACGGAAATGTATTTGCAGCTATTCCTCCATTATACAGAATCAGAAAGGGAAAAGATATTTATGTTTACTCTGATGATGAGCTTAAAAAAAATATTGAGAAACTTGGAAGCAGTGTAGAGGTTACAAGATTTAAAGGATTAGGAGAGATGTCCTCAGTTCAGCTCTGGGATACAACAATGAACCCACAGTCAAGAAAGATAAAAAAAATATTTATTGAAGATGCTGTTGAGGCTGATTTAGTTTTCTCAATGCTTATGGGAGATGATGTCCTGGCGAGAAAACAGTTTATTTCAGAAAATGCAAAGGAGGCAATTTTGGATGTTTGAAAACTTAAGGAGTTTTCAATCCACAAAAACTAAAAGTTTTTGATTTATGAAAAAATGACAACAATAAATGATTTTCAAAAAATAGATATAAGAGCAGGAGAGATTATAGAGATAGAGGATTTTCCAGAATCAAAAAACCCATCATATAAATTAAAAATTAATTTTGGAAAAGATATTGGTATTAAGAAATCATGTGCACAGTTAGTAAAGACTTATTCTAAAAAAGAATTAAAAAATAAGATAATACTAGGAGTTGTTAATTTTCCTCCTAGACAGATAGGTCCGGCAATATCAGAAGTTTTAGTATTAGGGTTGCCTGATGAAAATAATAATTGTATTTTAATTAAACCAGATAAAGATGTAAAAGTAGGGGTTAAGATATATTAAAATGGCTAAAAAATCTAAGTTAAGCACACCAGACTGGATAAAAGAAGGTTATGACTCTCCTGAAGCTTATAATAAAGCAAAGGGAGTTAAAGCAGGAAAGAAAAAAGATGGAAAAACTTTCAAAATCAGAAAGTGCCCTAAATGCAGTAGTGATGATGTTATAGTTTTGCTTACTGGTGAGGAAGGCAAGGGAAAAGGAGAGTGGGAGTGCAAAAAATGCAAGTGGGTTGGAAAAAACATTAAAGAAGAAGAACTTAGTGATGATGAATTCATGAAGTATTTAGATGATAAAGGAGAGGATGTTGCGTAAGATTGGAAAAAATGGAGTATAAAAAATGACTGACGAAAATAAAAAACTTGTTGAAGAAAAAGGCGTAATAAACACAGAAGTTTCATCTGAGATGAAAAAAGCATATCTTGATTATGCAATGTCTGTTATTGTATCAAGAGCTCTTCCCGCTATTGAGGATGGATTAAAGCCTGTTCAGAGAAGAATTCTCTACTCAATGAACTTAATGGGATTAAAGCCAAATACTCAGACAAAAAAATCAGCAAGAATAGTCGGAGATGTTATGGGTAAGTATCATCCTCACGGAGATTCTGCAATATATGAGACAATGGTTAGAATGGCTCAGGATTTTTCACTGAGATATCCTCTTGTTTTTGGTCAAGGAAATTTCGGTTGTTTTACAGCAGATACCAAGGTTAAACTCGCTGATGGAAGGGATTTGTCTTTTGCAAAATTAATAGAGGAGCATAAGCAAGGAAAAAGAAACTTCACATTTACTATTGATGAAAATAATCTGATAAAAATAGCTGAGATAAAAAACCCGAGAAAAACAAGGGAAAATGCAGAGATTATGAAAGTTATTTTAGATAATGGTGAAGAAATAAGATGCACTTTGAATCATAAGTTTATGTTAAAAGATGGAAATTATAAAGAAGCTAAAGATTTAATTTCTGGAGATTCTTTAATGCCCTGTTACTTAAAACTTTCTACAAAAGAGGATAATCCAAAAGCTATTGGATATAATATGATTTTTCAACCAAAATCAAATTCTTGGAATTTTGTTCATATTCTTTCTGATAATTGGAATTTAGATAATGGTATTTACACAAAACCAACTGGAAGAATAAGACACCATATTAATTTTGACAAATTAAACAATAATCCAGATAATATAAGAAGAATGCACTGGAAAGAACACTGGAAAACTCATTATAATTTAACTTCTGAAAAACATAGAAATGATTCAGGATACAGGGAAAAACTGAAAGTAGGAAGAGAGAAATATTGGGATAATGAGAAGAATAGAGAAGCCCATTCAAAAAGAATGAGAGAGAGAAACATGGAGAATTGGAAAAAGGAAGATTATCGACAACAAATGACAATTACTTTAAGTGAAGTTAATAAAAAATATCTTAAAGAGCATCCTGAAAAAATTGAAGAAATAAGAAAAACTGCTTCTATAACAATGAAAAGATTGTGGCAAATTCCAGATTATAAACAATTGTTTAATGAAAAAATAGTAGCAAGTAATAAGAAAAGAAAGACTAATTTAACCGGAAAAAAGAAATTTATTAATATATGTAAATATTTGAAGGAAAATAATTTATCTTTAAGTAAAGAAAACTATGAAAAGATAAGAAAGCATATATTTGGTATAAAAAGTTTTACAAGATGGGATTTAGGAGTTAAAAAATATTATAATAATGATTTAAATCTTCTTTTATGCGAGATTAATCAAAACCATAAAGTTGTTAGAACAGAATTCTTAAAAGAACTAACTGATGTTTATGATTTAACTATAGATAAAACACATAATTTTGCTTTGGCATCTGGTATTTTTGTTCATAATTCTGTTGACGGAGATTCAGCAGCTGCTATGAGGTATACTGAAGCCAAGCTAATGCCTATTACTATGGAACTTCTTCAAGATATAGAAAAAGAAACTGTGAAGTTTGTTCCTAATTTTGATAACTCACTGAAAGAGCCAGAACTTCTTCCAGGAAAGCTTCCTGCACTCTTGCTTAACGGAGCTAGCGGGATTGCAGTAGGAATGGCTACAAATATTCCTCCCCATAATCTAATTGAGGTCTGTGATGCAATTATTGCTTATATTAAAAAACCAGAGATTACAATTGACGAAATTTGCGAAATTATTAAAGGTCCTGATTTTCCGACAGGAGGAATAGTTCAGGGAGATATGGCTGAAATGTATAAGACTGGGAAAGGAAGATTAATAATGAGGGGAAGAACAACAACAGAGACAACTAAAAATAAAGAGTCAATAATTATCACTGAAATTCCTTATATGCTTAATAAATCAGATTTAATAACTCAGATTGCAAATCTTAGCCAGACAAAAAACCTAAAAAATATTTCTGATTTAAGGGACGAGTCTGCTAAAGGAAAGACAAGAATAGTAATTGAACTTAAAAAAGGTTCAAACTCAAAATTTGTAATGAATGCTTTGTATAAGTATACAAGATTGCAGGATTCATTTAGTGTTAACTTTTTAGCTCTAGTTAACGGGCAGCCAAGAATTCTTAACATAAGAGAGGTAATTGAGGAGTATGTAAAATACAGAAAAGCAACAATAACTAACAGGACAAAATATGATCTTAAAAAAGCAAAAGAAAGAATTGAGATTGTTGAGGGATTGCTTATTGCCTTAAAAAATATTGATGAAATTATTAGCTTGATTAAAAAATCAAAGAGCACTGCAGATGCTTCTGATTCTTTAATGCTTAAGTTTAAGTTTACTAAGAGACAGGCACAGGCAGTTTTAGAGACGAAATTACAGCAGTTAACATCTCTAGAACATGACAAACTAAAAAAAGAGCACATAGAGTTAAAAGAAAAGATTGCAGAGTTTGAAAAGATTCTTGGAGAGATAAAAGAAATCTTAAAAATAATTGTCAAAGAAGTTAGTGAGCTTAAAACTAAATATGGAGACAACAGAAGAACCCAGATAATGCAGAGAATCAGCGAGATATCTGAAAAAGATTTAGTTCAGAAAAAAGAAGTTGTTGTTTCAATAACTGACAAGGGATACTGCAAGAGAATGGATACACAGTCTTATAAGGAGCAGAAGAGAGGCGGAAAAGGAGTTATAGGAAGCAGTTTAGCGACAGGAGATTTTGTAAAACAGCTTATTATCTGTTCAACACATGATTATCTTATATTTTTTACTTCCAGAGGAAGAGTTTTATGGCTTAAGGCTTATGATATACCTGAAGCAGAGAGATACGGAAAAGGAAAAGCAGTTATAAATCTTCTAAATTTAAAAGATGAGGTAATTACAAATGTAATCTCTCTGAATAAATTTGATGATTCTCTTTTCATGGTAACGAAAAAAGGCATTGTTAAAAAAATATCTCTGTCATATTTTTCAAAGCCAAGAGCTTCTGGAATAAGAGCAATCAATCTTCCCCTTGATAATTCAGATAGTTTGATTGATGTCCAGATTGTTAAAAAAGGACAGGAAGTCCTTCTTGCAACAAAAAAAGGACAGGCAATAAGATTTAACAGCGATGATATTCGTGAGATGGGAAGAGCTAGTTACGGAGTTGCAGGAATAAAATTAGAGAAAAATGATGAAGTTGTAAGTTTGGAGATACTAACAACCCAGGCTATTCTTACAATATCTAAAAAAGGATATGGTAAGAGAACAGCTGTTCAGGATTACAGGAAAACAGCACGTGCTGGAAAAGGAGTAATTAATCTAAAGGTTTCAGAAAAAACAGGAGATGTTGTAACAACAGTTGCAGTTAATGATAATGACAGCATAATAATAACAACAGCAAAAGGAATTGTAATAAGAACATCTCTTAAGAATATAAGAGTTATGGGAAGAGCTGCACAGGGTGTAAGGATAGTAAAGCTTCAGGATGGAGATTATGTTACTGATTTGACTGAAGTTCAGGAAGCTGAAGCTGTTAATGGTTCTGAAGAGCAGACAACGATATAACTGCTCGTTTCACTCGCAATGAATATATTAGTTAATGTAAAAAAATAATTTATTGATCAACTATTAAAATGTAACAATTAGATATATCTTCTGTGACAAAGGAATATATCAAAGTTATTAATTTATCTTTTCTCTTCAAAAATCAACTTTTCTCATTTTCCTTATTATTCTTCCAATTACAACACCAAGTAGTGCAGCGAGGAAAAACAAAATAATGACACATAGGATTACTTTTGATTTATTTAATCCAAAAAGAGCAAAAGTTTTTATGTAGAAGTATCCTGTATTTTCCTTCATTTTTATTAAGAATGTATCAAAGACTTCTAAAATATAAAGGCTGAAATTATATATCATAAGAGCAAGTATTCCATTAAAACCATCTACTAGCCAGATTAAATATTTGTTTTCCTTTTTTTTTGCCATTCTATCCTCTTTTGATAATACATTAAAGAAGGTTTAGTTTAAAAAGTTAATGATTGGGTTTTATAGTATCTACTATACTAGTAATTAATGTGGAAACATTTAAGTTATTGGATTAATAGCAGAAAGTATAAATTGTGTTTATGGTTAATAGATAATTAAATATTGCGACATCAGGAGCACATTTTTTAATAAAATATTCAGTATATAATCACCAAATATCTAACCTTTCAAGTTTTTTTTTCACTAATCTCTTCTTTTACATGAAAATTATTAAGGTCTTTTTGTTTTTCTACTGGCTTGCCTGTCCATGCAGAGCATATTGTCCTATATTCACACCAATTACATAGTATAGATTTATTTGGACTAAAATCCTCTGTCTGTTCTATTTCTCTTATGAGGTTTATTATTTCTTTTTTTAGTTTCTGAAGCTGTTCATTTGTTCTTCTTGAACATATTCTTTTATCATGTGCTAAGAAATGCCAGACTAGACATATTTTTTTATCTTCCCCGAACATCTCCTTTATAGCAATAGAATACAGCGCAAGTTGTCTGTCTTCATCTATTTTTTCTTTCTTAGGAAGATTATTTGCTGTTTTATAATCATGAATCTCATACTCTTCTGTTTTTAAGTTATATGAGAGTCTGTCAATAAACCCCTTTATTTTATATTTTCCTAATTCATCAAGTTCAATAAATATTTCCTTTTCTATAGCAATTGTATTGTCATCAAATGGCTGGTTTCTCATATAATAATCAATAATAAACTTAACTCCCTTGTCAAAGAAGTCCTGTGATGTGAGCTCTTTTTTATTGATAACCATGTCTTGTTTGTGGTTTTCTCCCCATTCTTTTGCATAATGATTTATAACTTCTTCTATAGATGGTGTTCTTCCATCTTTTATTTTATTGTATAGCCATTCCAGAGTGCTATGAACAATTTCTCCAAGAAATGCCTCTATGCTTTTTTCAATATCAGGAATTATCTTATCAATATATCTATATTTAAACTTGAGCTGGCACTGTTCAAAAGTATTAAGGCGCGAATAAGAATATACTGGCATGAATTAGAAAAATAAATCAGGCTTAAAAATCTTTAGTAGGGTTTTAGAATATTATTTTTTAGGGAAATTATAAAGTTTATGAGTTTTTAGAATATAAATCCTTATAAGATATGGGAAGATATAATCTAATGGGAAAAAAATCTTTAGCCTTGATTACGACTTTATTAGTTGGGGCTTTATTTTCAGACATATTAAAAGCAGGAGAGATAAAAAATTCCAACATAGCTCAAGATGCTCTATTATTTATGAAGTCTTGCCTGATAAAAAAGATATTGATTTATTAATTTATGAATGTTCTGAAGGTCCTTTACTTTATGATGGAAACAGAGATGGCAAAGTTGATGAAATTTGTTCATCTAATAAGAGATGTTAGGATATTAATAAATTAAGAGTTAATGAAGATATTTATGGAGAAATTGAGAGGGCACCATTAGAAGAGATGGTATCAATTGCTGATAGAATTTTTGAGTGTAGTATCCTGAATTAACATTACCTTGTGGTTCTAAGTTGTTCATTGTTTTTATTTCTTTCTCTGTTTCTCTAGGAAAGCTTGATAGGGAGTTCTAAGCTTTCCATTTGTCAAACTCATGTGTGGTTTTTTGTAGTTATACTGTTCAACTGCTTTATCGAAGCTTCCTAATTCATTCCAGAGCTTTTTTATCGTCTGTATAACTCTCTCTGCCTTTCCATTTGATTGAGGATGTTTAACTCTCGCTTTGATATGTTTTGTTCCAACTTCTTTAAGCCCTTCTGTAAACTGATTTTCAAATTGGGTTCCGTGATCACTCATCATTTGTTTGTAAGTCCCCCATTTCAAACCCTTTCTAAAAACTTTTAATGAATTATCTGTGTTTGCATGATCAAACTCTCCATGGCTCGTAAGAAATCTCGATGCATCATCAATGAAGATGATGCCTTGTCTTCCTTTGTAATCAAACCAGTCTGTATGCCCTAAACTTAAACTATGTTTTCTCTCATATCTTACCCAAGTTCTTCTTCGCTTTTTTCTATCTTCTTCTTTTGCTAATTTTGCTTCCAGCAAAATTTTATGAATTCTGTTATGCCCGATATTAACTCCTTTCTCGTCGAGATATTGTTCTATCATTACAGCAGAAGCTCTTATCTCCTTGTAAGTTTGTATTACAATATTTCTCTCTTCTTCTGTTATCAATTTAGGTTTTCTTCCAGGTTTTCTAAATTCTGGTTCACAATTTTTGAATTTCTTAGCAACTCTGTAAGCATGTTGTTTTGTTATTTTTTGTGTTTGAGCTATCGTCCAAACGCCTAGTTCCCTCCTTTCAACTTCTTTCACAATCCATTTTATTTTCTGTTTATTCAGTTTCTTCATAAGGCTCTGCTTAATAGCAGAGCTTATCTTGTTTGTCGAGGTAACCTTATTTCGGGATAAGACATAGAATTTTTGATAGAGAGGGTACTTTATACTCAACTCTCCTTATTTTAGGGCGAGCCAGTTGAAAGAAACCCTTTGCGGATTTTAATCCGCAGATTG
>JBBSXQ010000018.1:0-2390 GCA_038045725.1 Nanobdellota archaeon
ATGTCTAAGTGCAAACCAGAGAGCCGCAGCCGCTAGCAGGATCAACTAGATTTAAAAAGATTTCATATTTATTTTTTGATTATAAATCCATCCCGCATTCTTAATACAAGATACAAGAATACTTCACACAATTGATTAATTTTAGATAATATTTTTTCTAAAATGATCGATATCCTAACTATTAGCTTATTGGCATAAAAAACAACTAAGTGACTGCTTTTACATACATCATACCTTAATGCTAATTTGAATTATGCACATTTTTAAGGCACTCATCTTAGTTACAGTATTCTGATAAAAATTGTATTTATAAACGTTTCGTATGAATGAAGAAATTTTATAATAAGATTTTATATTTCAGGACGATAAAGAATTATTAATTTTCTATTACAATTAAAATACACTAAAAATTTTTTGTAAAAAATACATAATAAAAATATTTAAAAACATAATTTCATAATACTTTTCGTGACAGACGCAAATTTCATGCAAAAGAGGATGGATGAGATTCAGAGAAATGAAAGTTTTTCAGGTGCTCTTGGAAAGATTCTTTCTGGCAAAGCAAATTATAAGCCAGTCATAGAGAGAAAACAAGTAATAATAAAATGCACTGGATGCGGAAGACAGTTAGATGAGGGGATTAAATTCTGCTCTGAATGCGGGACTAAAGTATGGATTAAACCAACAAAATGCCCTAAGTGCACAATAAATGTTTATCCTGAGGATAAATTCTGCCAGCAATGCGGAGAGAGTTTAGAACAGCCGAAGTGAGATTAAAATTCTAAAACCTCTCAATTATCTTTTCCAGTAAATTATTCTTTATTGAAATATCTATGAATAGTGAGAGAAATATATTATATGTTAAAAGTGTTATTGAGTTGTTGCATTTTATATTCACCAGATTAATATTTTCTGTATTTTTTTTATGAGTTCTTTTAAGATATTTAATTACCCCCAATATTGGGATAAAATCACCTGATTTTAATTTGTAATCCTCTAAATATTCTTTGTGAATATTATTATCTAACATCTTGAAATTTTAAAAAGTTTATTTTTTATCAAGAGCACTATTATTTTTCTTCTTTACGAATAAATATCCAGCCCCTATTGCTGCTCCACTTCCAATAACAAGAAGAATATTTGTTAGTATTTTCTTTTTCTCTCCTACAGGTACTTCATAAGGTCTTCTGTCTTTTGCTTCAGATGCTAATTCTCTTGAATATTCTTTTGATTTTTCTATAAGTCTCTCTCTATCATCATTTGTTAATCCTACAATTTCTGATAAGATTCCTCTTAATTCAGCATCCATTGCCCGAGATAATACATGATCTGAGTAAGCTGCTCCCTGGGCAATATAAATTTTATCTAGGAGGCTCTTTATTTTTTCTGGTTCTGCATTAATGAAGTATTCTCTGAATTTTTGATAATTCTTCATATTTTTATTAAGTAAGGAAACTTTATAAAAATGATGTTATATTAATTATACTATGCCTATATTTGTAATTCAGGAGCACAATTCAAGAAACCTTCACTGGGATTTTCGTTTAGAAATTGACGGGGTTTTAAAATCATGGGCTCTTCCAAAATCCCCTCCTGAAAAAGAAGGAGTGAAAAGACTTGCAATAGAAGTTGATGATCATGATTTGTCATATGCAGATTTTGAGGGAGTTATTAAAGAAGGATATGGAAAAGGAAGTGTTAAGATATGGGACAGAGGAGATTATGAAATCGAGAACAAAAAACCAGAGAAGATTGTATTCAATCTTCACGGAAAAAAACTAAAAGGAAAATATGTTCTTGTAAAAACAAAATTTGGGAAAAAAGATAATAACTGGTTGCTGTTTAAGAGTTAAATAAAACTTCATGAATATAATCTACTATTAGGAACATAAAATATTGTTTGGCCATTTTTTTCAATTCCCCAAGTATCTGGTTCTCCAGGTTTTTTTTCGATATTATAAAGTGTTAATTTATCTTTAGGAGACAGATTCTTATCTATTAAAAAAAGGTCTTTGTCAAGCCCAATATACTGTCTGTAACCTTCCTTTCTCTGAATAAATATATAATCTCCACTTTCATATACTTCTTTAATAGTTATTTCCTCGATTTTTTCCCCATAATTAGTAACATTTGCCATAAAATTTAATAATTAATGTTATTTATAATAATTTATGTTCTAAAATTAAACAATCGAAAAGCTAACTGCTCCTGCCATTGCTGAATAAGAACCAATTATAAGCATTTTTATTAATAATTCCGGTGATTCAGGTATTCCTCCAAATAATGCAAGAGCAATAAGCTCGACAAAAAGAGCAACTAGATAAAGATAAGCTAGTTTTTTTAGGGCGAGCCAGTTGAAAGAAACCCTTTGCGGATTTTAATCCGCAGAT
>JBBSXQ010000019.1:0-11728 GCA_038045725.1 Nanobdellota archaeon
CTTCGCAAAAAAACAAGTAAGTTTATTAATAATTTTAATCAATTATTGGATTTAATCTCCTTAATTCCTTAACATATAACTGGGTTTCTTCTGGTGCTTTTTGAATGTTCCATGATATCTTTTTTAATCTTGTAGGTCCGAGATTATAACCTGCAGCAATACAGTCTCTTTTTTCATTTAGATTAAGATTATCCCATTTTGGATGATATTTCTTACAGTACTCTTCTAGTTTCCAGAGGTATTTTTTTCCAACCATCTTGTTTATTATAGGATCAAAAACCCATTTATTATAATCAAAGACATTTTCAACATCATCCCAAGCAATTTTTTTTAATTGCATTACACCTTTTGCCCCTTTTTTACTTACTGCACGAGGATTGTTTTTTGATTCAATGTATATTATATTATCAATAAATTTTTGATTTATTACAAGTTTTAATTCTTGTTTTTCATCTTCATTAAAATCAAATTTTATTTTTGGAGTGTAAGAGTTTAGTTGGTTATTTTGAATCTGTCTTGTTTCTACTTTTCTCTCTAGTGCAGATGACTCTTTTATAGACATAGTCTGACCTGGCATTAATTCAAGAAGAGAGTATCCTGCAATAAGCAGAGTTCCAACTGTTCTTAATAATCTATTTCTTCTGGTTCTTTTTATTCTGTTTCTGTATTTTTTCATTTTTCTTTAAATGAAAAGCCCAAAAATTTCCTGTTTTTGTAGTTTTTCATTTTCTAAATTTTGTTTTATTTTTGGAAATTTTCAAGAAAATTTGATTCCTTTGTTCTTTTAAAATTGAACATATTTAAACCTTTCTATAACTTCAAATATATTCGGTGTTGGATAGTATTTCCTAAAACTCCTTTTTCAAGATACAAATCTTAAAAAACCAGTGGTTTGATAGTGAATTATGGGTGAGATTGTTAAAGAGGAATTGAGAGAGAGGTTTGGATTTATTAGAGGAGGTATTTTTGAAGGGCTTTTAGATTATAAAAAATCAAAAACATTAAAACCTAAGAAGAGAAAATTAGAATACCCTATTCAGCTAACCCTTTATGGAGAGGGTAATCCTGATTTTGGACTAAGAACAAGACTAGGAAGATTTTTTGAGATATTATGTTCTGGATTTTATGGAGGAAGAATAAAACAAGACTGCAATATAAGTGATTCTTCTAATGGATTTTCTGTTAATTCTCAACCAGATTTAATTCACCTGGCTAGATTATGTATAAGGGAGATTAAAGGAGTATCTCCAGGAGAGTCACTTAAATTATCTGATGAACAGATTGTTAAATATTTTAAACTCCAGACTAGCACTTATTTTGAAAAATCTCCTGAAATAAGGTTTGAGATTTTTAGGCATGGTGTTAGAGAACTACAAACAAAATATGGTTTAAGCCAGAATAAAAATTCTTTAGATGATTTGATAGAAGAACTTTCTGGAACAACAAAATTCTTACTATCTCTTCCATTTAGTGTTGTTTTTTCAATATACTCTCTTAAAAATAAATTTACCTCAAGACATGATAATGAGAAGACATATCTTACATTAACAAGACTAAATTCTTCTGGTTTGAATAATTTTTTGGTCTATCCTGAAGAAACATTAAATGAATTATTAAGAGAATTAGGTGAAGATGCAACTAATTTTATAATTGAAAGGAAGAAATCACCAAGAATTTCCATAAATCAACATAAATTAAAAAAATTCCCTATTCTAAAAATATATGAAAAAAACAAAGATGTTGGAGAGAGGATTATTAAGAAAATATTTGATGAAGGATTAGCTCCTTCTTTATTTTATAATTACTGTGGTTCTTCAAGTTATGAAGGTGGTTCTGTCTTAAGTGAAAGCGAGTTATTTAAGAAACCCTATCAGTTTAAAGATGAAGAACCTTTTTGATTAATTTTATAAACACACCTTCTTTAAATTATCTATGAAGATACTAAGTCTGCATAGTGATTTTATTGAGTTTAAACCTCTGAAAAAAGCTCTTAAGAGTATTGGAGAACTTTCTGAAAAAGAGAAAAAACCTAGTAGAGTTGAGGAAGCTTTAGTTATTCTTACTGCTGTTGAAAAAATAGACAAGGATATAGGTAAAGTTGTTGAAAAACTTGTTGAAAATGTCAAGGATATTGCAAAGCAAGTAAGAGCAAAAAATATTGTTCTCTATCCTTATGCTCATCTCTCAAGCAATTTAGCATCTCCAGAGATAGCAATTAGAGTCTTAGATATGGCAGAAAAAGAGTTGAAAAAATCATTTAATGTAACAAAAGCACCTTTTGGGTATTACAAAGAGTTTGAAGTTAAAGTCAAGGGACATCCTTTATCTGAGTTAAGCAGAGAGATAAATGTTGAAGGAGAAAAAACAGCAGAAAAAGCAGAGGAAAAATATGATGAAAAAAGATTGTTAAATGAAATTTCAAAGACAAAACTTGACTCCTCAAAGCTTAAGGATAATGACCATAGAATACTCGGACAGCAGATGGATTTGTATAGTTTTTCAGAGGTTGCTCCAGGAATGGTATTCTGGCATAATAACGGATTAATCATAAGAAATGGACTTATTAACTTCTGGAGAGAAATACATAAAAAAAATAAATATCAAGAAGTTTCAACACCGCAAATTTTAGATAAAAAACTCTGGCAAATTTCAGGACACTGGGAGAAATATAGAGAGAATATTTTCTTAACAAATTATGAAAAAAGAGATTTTGCAGTTAAGCCAATGAACTGTCCTGGGGGAATTTTAATATATAAAAACAAGCCAAAGAGTTACAAGGAACTTCCTTTAAGAGTTGCAGAGCTTGGAGTTGTTCACAGGCAGGAGCTTTCAGGAGTTTTAGGAGGATTATTTAGAGTTATTCAATTTACACAGGATGATGCACATATCTATTGTACAGAGGAGCAGTTAGAAGAGGAGATTACAGCAATAATCAATCTTGTTGAAATATTTTATTCAAAAGTTTTTGATTTTACATACAGAATAGAACTTTCAACACGCCCTGAAAAAAGAATCGGCAGTGAGGAAATCTGGAACAAGTCTGAGAAAATATTACAGAAAGTTCTTGAGAAAAAGAAAATAAAATACAAATTAAACAAAGGAGACGGGGCTTTTTACGGACCTAAGATTGACTTTCATCTTAAAGACTCTCTTGGAAGAGAGTGGCAGTGCGGGACAATACAGCTTGATTTTGCGATGCCTGAGAGATTTGAACTTGAATATACTGATAAAGATAATAAAAGAAAAAGACCTGTGATGATTCACAGAACTATTTACGGAAGCCTTGAGAGATTTATAGGGATTTTAGTAGAGCACTATCACGGAAGACTTCCAACATGGCTCGCTCCTGTTCAGGTTCGTATTCTAAGCTTTACAGACAGAAATATTAATTATTCAGAAAAAATATTAAAAGAGATTTCAGAAAAAATACCTAATATTAGGATTGATTCAGATTTTACACAGACAACTATTCCCTCAAAAGTAAAAGAGGCAGAGATTATGAGAGTCCCATATATAATTGTATTAGGGGACAGAGAAGAAAAAGAGAAAAAACTTGCTATAAGAAAAAAAGGAAGCAGTAAGATCGAAAATGTTAAGTTAAGCGAGTTTGTTGAGAATTTTAAGAAAGAAATTGATGAGAGATTATGATTTTTTATTGAGTATACTTCTCTAATCCTCTTTTTTTAAGAAATATCAATTCATTCTCTCTGATATTAGCTTCTCTTTGTATTTCATACAGATAAATTTCACCAACCTTTTTTATAGCTTCTTTATCCTTAACAGGCCACATTTTTACATTTATCTTCCTAATTATCTCTTCAAGAGTATCCTTACTTAATTCTTCTTTTGAGAAGTATGTTTCTACCATATTTATGATTCACTTATTTCCCTTTTTATAGATTATTGTGTTTGGAAATATATAAATAAATCCAAAAATATTATAAATGAAGTATTTGGTAGTTTATTATGGATATCCAGTTTTATCTTGAAAGACTCAGAGCATCAGGTGAGTTTAAGAAGTTCATGAAAGAAAATCCAGATGCTTATATCTGCTCTTGTTTTTTTGTAATTGACCTTGAAAATCCTACAAATCCTGATGATAAATACCAGATAGATTTTTTCTCTAAAAAGACAAATCAGCTATTTAGTTTTAATTTAGAGGATGAAATTAAATTAGTTCCTCTTACAAACCAGGAAAATGCTCCAATTCTTGAGAGAATATCTGCAGAATCAGAGCTTGATTTTAAAGAGATTGAGATGATGATTTTTGGAGAGATGGGGAGACAGAATATCAAGAATAAGATGCAGAAGATAATAATGGTTTTACAAAATAATAATGGAAAGGATTTGTGGATATGTACAGTCTTTATATCCGGACTTGGTTTGCTAAAAGTCAATATAGATGATTCTGAAAAGAAGATAACTTTATTTGAGAAGAGGTCTTTTTTAGACATGTTTAAAAAATTTTAAAAGATTTTTTAAATACCTAAAAAACCTATGGTTTTTTGAGTGATGAGGTTTGTGGGAAAGTAAAAAATTATTTTTTAGCAACAAATGAAATATTAACCTCACTTTCAATCTTCTTTTTTATCTTAAAACCAGCTTTTTTGAAGAGGTTGTGGATTTCTTTTTCCTCAAATAGATAGTAATATCTCGCTCCCTTATCTCTCCACTTAACATATTTTTCTCTTGGAGAATTTTTGAATCTTATGGAGTTTTTGTTCCAGACAGCAACAAAAACTTCTGAGCCTTTTTTTAAGACTCTGAATAACTCACTTATGGCTTTTTTATGATTTTTTGGGTTTAGGCAGTGTATAGAAGCAATACTTATTCCTAAATCAAAAAAATTATCTTCAAATGGGAGTTTTGTTAAATCTGCCTGAAATGTTTTTATCTTAATTTTTTCTTTTTCTGCTTTTTTTTCAGCAAGTTTCAGCATTTTCTCAGAGAAGTCAACAAGATGCCAAGATAGATTATCATTTTTTACAAGATTTCTTCCTGAACCAGAACCTAAATCAAGAATTTTTCCTTTTTTATCATCCAGGAATTCCTCAACACCTCTTCCTGGATTTTTCTTGAATTCATGCCACTCTTCTGCTATATTATCCCAAACTTCTTGCTGGTTTTCTATTTTCATAGAATTTCTAGTTACAAATACTATAAAAATCTTTAAATATAGACCTATAATGAAAAACTTATGACAAGAAAAATATATATTGAAGATAGAATCTATAAGGAAAATAAAGTTCCTTATACTGAAAAAATAAGAGAAGAGTTTAAAGGAACTGCTAATTTTGTTATACTAAAATCAGAAGGTTTTCATATCTTTGAAGAGTTTTCTTCATATACTAAAGGTTATAAAGAATTTTTGAGAAATAATAAAAATATCCTTATAGTTTATAGAGGAACAACTAAAAAGAAGACAGTAAGAGAGCTTATAATAAGAGCTATTGGAGAGCTTAATAAAGGAGAGAAAGTTGACCTTGAGAGGGTTTTGTTGTAAGAATTTTGAATTTATTCTCCTTCAAACTCAACTATTGAAAAAACATCGTATCTTGAGAGTTTTTCTTTTCCCTTTAAATCAGGCAAATCTATTATAAATGCACATCCAACTATATTTCCACCGAGTTTTTCTATTAGATGACAGGATGCTGATGCAGTCCCCCCTGTTGCAATAAGATCGTCTACAAGAAGAACCTTTTGTCCAGGACTTACTGCATCTTTATGAATCTCAACTATATCTGTCCCATATTCTAAATTATACTCATGATTAACTGTCTCGTGCGGAAGTTTTCCTTTTTTTCTTATAGGTATAAAACCAACTCCGAGCTTTTCTGCAAGACCTCCACCAATAATAAATCCTCTCGCCTCAATTCCTGCAACAACATCAATCTCAACATTTTTATATTTGTTATAAAATATTTCCATAATTTTTTTCATTCCATCTTTATCCTTGAATAGTGTGGTTACATCTCTGAACATAACTCCTGGTTTTGGAAAGTCAGGAATTGTTCTTATTTTTTCTTTTATCTTTTTGATTTCATATTCATGCGAGAAAGAGTCAATAACCCACAAAATTATTTTTTTAACTTTTTCTGAATTTTGACTGAATATATCGAGAATTGCGTCCCATGATACAGGCTCTTCATCTTGTTTCCAGCAGTCATAATCTGTTGACATTGCTATTGCTGAGTACGGGATTTCTGCCTCATTTGCAAGTATTGTTTCAGGAGCAATTGACATATTTATAACATCAGCACCCCATAACCTGAACATTTTGCTTTCAGCTATTGTTGAAAATCTAGAGCCCTCTATTGTTATAACTGTTCCCTTATCATGATGTTCATATTTTAATTCTCTGCATGCTTCTGATAATTTTTTTCTTAGAATATCTGAAAAAGGTTTTGCCATAGGAGTATGTATCGGGCCGAATTCAAATTTATCATAAAAAGTTACCTGTCTGTGTCTTGTGAAATCTATAAACTGGTCTAGTATTACAAAATCTCCTCTCTTTATATCCTCTCTTAAACTTCCGACAGCAGTTGTTGAGATTATATACTTGCATCCCTGGTCTTTTAGTGCAAAAATATTTGCCCTGTTATTTACCTGTGTTGGAGGAAATTCGTGTTTTTTTCCGTGCCTTGATATAAAAACAACATCAATATTTTTTATCTTCCCAATTGTTAGTTTGGAGGATGGCTTTCCAAAAGGAGTTTCAACATCTAACTCTTTATAATTTTCAAGAAATTCAGGATTGTCTAAACCGCTTCCACCAATTATCCCTATTTTCATAATCTTAAAATTCAGCAAGCTTTTATAAGTATTTTTGTGATTGAGTAAACATCTGAAGAAGTGATTCTATTGAAAATTGAGAAGGCATAAATTTTTAAATATCTAATTTATAGATATTAATCATGAAAGATGATGAAGAGCCTGATGAATTCTTTAAAAAAGCTAAAGAACTACTTCTAAAGAAAAAAGTTAATGAAGATTATCCTGGTTTTAATGAGGCTGCTAGAAGAATAGCAGATGAAGGACGTTATGAATCAAGCATAATTTATTTAGATAATCCCCATATAAAATATGGTGGAAAGAAATTAAGTAGCATTCCTATAACTAATTACACTGGAAAAAGAAGATAGATTAGTTAACTCTAAAAACCCTCTTTATTAAGATTTTATTATGTTAAAACAATCAGGCATAGTAAAAAAGCCTACAAAGACTATCTCTGGAGTAACTCCTGTTGCAGTTATGCTACCCCCTAGACCGTGCAATCATGGTTCATGTATATATTGCCCTAATCTTAATGTTCCTCAGAGTTATACTCCTAAATCTCCTGTAGTTATGAGAGCAAGAGAGGTTGGTTATGACTCTTTTAAACAAGTTAATGCCAGAATAAGCGCATTTAAAGCAATGAATCATCCGACAGATAAAATTGAGTTAATAATTATGGGGGAACTTTTTTAGAGTATCCTACTGAATTCCAGTATAATTTTATAAAAGGATGTTATGATGCTCTTAATAGCGAGATATCTAATACTCTTGAACAGGCAAAAAAAATTAATGAAAAGTCAAAGTATAGATGTATTGCACTTTGCATTGAGACTCGCCCGGATGTATGTTCTAATTATATAGGTAGGCTTATGGATTTTGGTTGCACAAGAGTTGAGTTAGGAGTTCAGATTATAGATGATAAGATATATAAGAAAATTAAAAGAGGACATACTATAAAAGATGTTGTAGATGCTACAAGATGCCTTAAGGATGCAGGATTTAAGGTAGGTTATCATATTATGCCTGGCTTGCCTGGAAGTAACTTAAAAAAAGACATTAAATTGTTTAAGAAACTATTTTCTGATGAAAAATTTAAGCCAGACCAGTTAAAATTATATCCGTGCCAGGTTATTCCTGGTTCTGAACTTGAAAAAATATACTGGAAGAAGAAATTCTCTCCATATACGAGAGAGGAAACAGAAAAAATTCTCATTAGCATGTTAAAAGCAGTTCCGAGATATTGCAGAGTTATGAGGATTATGAGAGAGATTCCTCCAGATTATTTAGTTGCAGGAACAATAAAGATAGATTTAAGAAAAGATATTGAAGAAGCTCTAAGAAACAAGAAAATTAATCTTAAAGAGATAAGGTTCAGAGAGATTGGTTTTGCATTAAGAGACAAAAAATTAATAGACACTAAATTAAATCTTAAAATTACAAAATACTCTGCCTCTCAAGGCGAGGAGTATTTTTTAGAGATTGTTAATAAAGAAGATATTTTATCTGGCTTACTAAGACTTAGAATAAACAAAAAATCTGCTATAATAAGAGAACTCCATGTCTACGGACAGGCATTAAATCTTGGAAAAAAAAGTGATAACTCTTCACAACATAAAGGCATTGGAAAGTGGCTTATTGATTGCGCAGAGGAGATAGTTAGAGATAAGAGCATCAACAGTCTTAAGATAATTTCAGGAGTAGGTGTTAGAGAGTACTACAGAAAACTAAAATATAAATTAGATGATGAAGGATATATGGTTAAGAAAATTTAACTTCTATTTAAAAAAAGAATTATACAGCTCTTTTACTGCAATTCTCTCATAATCTTCTTTTATGAATGTAGTTATGTTGAGCTGATTTATTCCCTGACTTATCATCTCAAAAGATATCCCTTTATTTTTGTAAGCAGAAGATATTTTATTTACAACTCCTACCTGATTTCTCATACCCTCTCCAATTACAGAGATTCTAGAAAACTGGTTTTCAAGTTTAAATTTATAATTTTGGCTTATTCTTTTTATTAAATATTCCAAATTTTCATTATCTCTCTCTGAAAAAGCAAGACTTACTGAGTGTCTTTCATCTGCAATAGATTCTATGTTTATTTTTGAATCCCTAAAATATTTAGAAATGTCTGATAAAACTCCTGGCTTATCATTCTCATACGTAATGTTTATTATAGAGTGGTTTCCTGATGAGGTAATAATTTTTGCACCCATGTTTTCAAGGCTTACAGAGCTTGAAATTTTTGTCCCATTATATTTTTCATCAACTATGTTAATAGGGATGTTGTCTCTTTTTACAGGATATATGCATTTTGCATTTATTATCTTTGCTCCTAGTTCTGCAAATTCAATTGCTTCTTCATATGAAAGTTCTTTTATAATTTCTGCATCAGGTATTAAGTTAGGGTTTGCTCTTCTAACTCCTGGTTCATCACTGAATATGAATACTTCTTTTGCATCTATTGCCTCTGCTATTTTTGCTGCAGTGTAATTGCTTCCATCTCTTCCAAGAGTTGTAACCTCTTCCTTTTCATTGTAACCAACAAATCCTGGTATAATCAGGATTCCATCTTCTTTATCTAATTTTTTTTCTATCTCAAGTAATGAATCTATAGTAGCATATGCATCTTTATGTTTATCTGTAATCATCCCAAAATCTGCAAAATCAAAAGACTTTACAGGAATTCTTCTTTTTTTCATTTCTTTGTAAAGAGATTCTCCGTGAATATTAACAATAATTCTTTCTCCAAGAGAGACTAGTCTAGAATAGCTTTTTTCATCATTTTCATTTAAGTCTATTGCTGTCTTAAGTTCAGTATATAGGTTGTTTGGTTGTGGAATATTAAATTTCACACATAAATCATCAAATCTGTCAAATATCTCATTCACATTTTCTCTAATATTTTTTTCAAGAAAGATTTTTTCAAGGAGATTAGTAATTTTGTCCTCTAATTTTTTGTCTCCTATTTTTCCTGGTGCTGAATCAACAATAATTAACTGTCTTGGTTTGTTTATCTCGTAAAAATTAGTGATTATCTTATTCACTCTCTTAATTGATTCTGCATTTTTCAGAGATGTTCCACCAAATTTTAATACATATTTATCCATTTTAAAGAATTATTCCTTTTCAACTCTGAATTTTTTAATACCTTTAATAAGGTGAGTTCTTTTTTTTAATATGCTGTAGATATGATCTAGTTCTGATACATTAGCTTCTATTATACCTGATGAATTCTGGCCTCTAAAACAAATAGATACTATTTCTGTTTTTGGATGAAAAAAGTCTTCATTTATAAGAATCTCCTTTATTGTTCCGGCTGTTTCTAATCTGACAATTCCGTCTTTATTCTCCTTTCTAATCTTTATCTTCATGTTTTTTAGAGATAGAAGGCATATTTAAGGATTTATATTGTGTAAAGTATTTTTTAGAGAAAACGCCCTGTCCGAATCAGAGAGCATCTGGACCAGAATCATTAGACTCTTTTTATATTCAACATTTGTTTTTTTAATATTGGAATATCTTTTTTAATAACATTCCAAACAGCGTCCAAATCAACTCTAAAATACCCATGAATTATTATATCCCGCATTCCAGCTATTTTTCTCCATTCAATTTCTTTGTGTTTGTTTTTAAGATAGTCCGGGATATTTTTGACAGCTTCCCCTATAATTTCAATTTCTCTTACAATTGCACTTTGTTTTAATCGATTATAATTCAACTCAGTTTTATTTAATCCTTTAGAAAATTCTTCTATTGAATCAATACTTTTTAGGATATCTTCTATAAACAAATTTGCATCCCTTCTCATATTATTTTCACCTCACTTTTTAGAATTTTTTCTTTTAAGAGAGGATGAATATATTTGTAACTAACTAGGTCTACTTTTTTATTTAAATTATCTTCTAATTCAATTTTTAAACCAGAAATATCTAGCAAACTCATGTTTTTTTTAGGCATGATTAATATATCAATATCGCTGTTCTTTTTGAAGTCTCCTCTCGCATAACTTCCAAAGATGCCTGCTTTTTTGATATTATTTTTTTTCAATATTTCAGCTATCTTTAATTTTAATTTATCTAGTTCATTGCTTGCTTTATTAGTAATTAATTGCTTATCTGCTTCATTTTCTTTTTCTCGTAATTCTTTAATAGACAGATTCTTACCAAGATAAATTCTTTTCTTTTTGAATTTGTCTTTATCTCTTATAGTTTTAACTCTATAATAATATTTTCTTCCATTCTTTTCTTTAATTTCTGTATAAGCCATAAAAATAATACGGGCACATTCTTTAAATACTTTTCTATGTGGACACCCCGTCCGAGATACTATGGGGCGTAGGATGTTATTATCAGAGGTTGGCGAGGTGAGAGTGCAATGTGGCACGAAGCGTAGCGGAGTGAGTTGAGAAATTTTGGCTATTCGACGTTTCTCAAATATTCAGATGTTTTATAGAATAATCTATCAAATGTTTCTTTTAATTCAACATAATTTGTTGGTTTTGGAGAAATCAGATTTTCTTTGTCCAATTGTTTTAATAGAGTTGAACTATCACCAATCATGGTTTTTGATTTTCCTGCCTCATCGATTTTTTTACCAAGTGAAAAGAAATATAACATACTTAATCCTTGATAAATTTGAGGTGATGAATCTTCATCAAAAAATTCAAAACCTAAATCTGATTTAGCTTAGTCTAATAAAACATCAATACTATTTACAAAATTTTTAGGTACATAAGGATGCAAACTATCCATTTTATAATTGTAACTTTATAGTAGTATATAAACTTTTCGTTAGCCCCAATTTCTCAATTTCGTCTAACATCCATTAAATCTACTCTATTAAGAAATAGGGGTATCAAAAACAACCAAGATAACACATCTGAACTAAAAAAGCATTTAGGGCGAGCCAGTTGAAAGAAACCCTTTGCGGATTTTAATCCGCAGATTGA
>JBBSXQ010000020.1:0-3268 GCA_038045725.1 Nanobdellota archaeon
AGATATAATAGTCCGACATGAAGGAGAAGTTACTTTAGCTGAATTATTAGAGAGGTTAGAGAAAGACCCTTGTGAGCTAAAAAATATTGATGGTATTGCTTTTATGAATAATAAAGATGTGATAATTACAAATAAGAGAAAATTAATAAACCATAAAGATTTCTGGAATATCCCCTCACCATATTATGATTCAAAGATAAGAAAAGGAGTGCTTACTGCACAGGTTGAAACATCTAGAGGGTGCCCAAATGATTGTGATTATTGTACTGTAAATACCTTCTATGGTGGAGCATATAGAATGATTCCAATACAAAAAGCCATAGAAAAATTAAGATTAATAAAAAATATTGGTAATAATCTTATGTATACTGATGATAATAGTGGGGGAGTACCAAAAAGAGGAATAGAGTTTTTTAATACTGTTGTAGAGGAAGGTTTAGAGAGATTAAGTTCTGCTCAATTTTCTGTAAAAGTTGGGGAGAACCCGGAGTTATTAGATGCAGCTTGGAAAGCAGGAGTTAGAACATTATATATTGGGATTGAATCTCCAAATAATGACGAGACTCTTAGAGATTTAAAAAAACCATACACTGCAAAAGAAAATAGAGAGAATATAAAAAGAATTAGGGAGAGAGGATTCTGGATTCACGGAATGATGATGCCTGGTGGAGATGGAGATACTTTAGACTCTTTAGAAGGAATGTCAGAATGGGCAAAAGAAAATATTGATAGTGCTCAGTATTTTCCACCAACACCTTTGCCTGGAACACCTTTTTTTAAAAGACTAGAAAATGAAGGAAGAATACTAACACAAAACTTATCTTTATATGACTGCCAGCATGTTGTTATGAGACCAGCAAAAATGACTCCATTTGAACTACAGACAAAAGTAAACCAGATGTATGAAGATTTTTGGTCTTTAAAAGAGATGATGAAAAGAGTTGTAAAAAGAAAGGATTATATTGGAAGTAATTTAGGATTAATATATTTTGCACATCTAAAGAAAATTAAAGATAAAGTTTTATATAATCCCCAAATGAAACAGCATCTGGAATTTTTAAAAAAAGTCTCGTAAAATCAAAACTCATTTGTCTCTTTCCATGACTTAGTTTTGGGATTATACTTAATACAAAAAGAATTATGGATTGTTGCATAACCTTTCTTATCCAAATATCTTACAGACAATTCCATTAAATTATCTGTATTCTCACCAAATTGTTGTTCTTTATAATCAATAAGAAAACCATAGACTTTTTCTTGTTTAATTTCATTACTAAGAATTTTAACTAGCTTACTTATCCCTTTTGCATATTTTACATGCCCTCTTAATGCTTTTGGATAAGTCATTGTTATTAAAAGAAAATTACCTATTTATAGATTGTTATAAACCAAGAAAGTTATTTAAACAAACTTTTTCTCAGATTTACATGACAAAAGACAAAGAACTCCCAGAAATTAATGTTGGAGTTGTCGGGCATATTGACCACGGAAAAACAACTCTTTTAAGCAAGCTTACAGGTAAATTTACAGATACACACTCAGAAGAGCTGAAAAGAGGAATTACAATAAAGTTGGGATATGCTGAAACTATTATATCAAAAGATGGAAATACCTTTAATAATAAAGGAAAAGGAACTCCTGTTAGATACATTAGTTTTATTGACGCTCCAGGACATGAGATGTTAATGGCTACTATGCTAAGCGGAGCTGCGATAATTGATGCTGCTATTCTTGTAATTGCTGCAAATGAGGGAATAAAACCTCAGACAAAAGAGCATTTTATAGCTTTGCAGGCAAAAAAAATAAAAGATATTATTATAATTCAAAACAAGATTGACTTAGTAGACAAAGGACAGGCTATGAAGAGTTACAGGGAGATAAAAGAATTTGTAAAAGGAAGTATTGCTGAAAACTCTCCAATAATTCCTGTATCTGCCCAGCAGAATATTAACATTGAAAAAATATTTGAGGAGCTTTGCAAATTTGAAATTCCGAAAAGGGATAGTGAAACAAAACCAATATTTCTAATAGCAAGAAGTTTTGATATAAACAAACCAGGAACATTGGTGAATAATTTAAGAGGAGGAGTTCTTGGAGGAATACTGAAAAAAGGAAAATTAAAAATTGGAGACGAGATAGAAATAAAACCAGGATTAAGTCTAATCAAAGCTCATCAAAAAACATATAAAACTCTTAATACCAAAATTCTATCACTGCATAAAGGAGATAAATCAGTATCAGAAATTCTTCCAGGAGCAAGCATCTCTATTGAAACTTCGCTTGACCCAACACTGACAAAAGCAGACTCTCTTGTTGGTTGTCTCACATCTATAAAAAACACTCTTCCTGAAATAAGTTACAAATTAAGAATAAAATCAGAAATGTTTAAGGAAGTTCTTGGAGTTGAGGGCAATCAGAAAGTTGAGCCTGTAAAAACAAAAGAGATGTTAATGCTCAATATCAACACAACAATAACAGTGGGAACTGTAGAAAAAATAAAAGGTGATGAGATTGAGCTTAATCTTAATATTCCAATAATTGCTCTAACAGGAGATAATGTTGGAATAGCAAGAAATATCCAGAGCCACTGGAGATTAATTGGTTGGGGCGAGATTATTGGTGAAGCAAATCATAAATAATTAATAATGAAACAATGATTGAGTAGAGATATTATAAAATGAAACTAAAAAAAATCGATGACGAAGATGGTTTTGAAACCTATTGTGCATGCGAAGAAAACAAAGGAGTATTTATTACCCATATCACTAGTGAAAAAAGACAAAAAGGACTAATGAAATTTTTTAAAAAATCCGAGAAAACCTTAGAAACAAGTGTTGCTTTCTCTGAAGGAGAGATGCTTAAAGAAAAATTTAATTGTAATAGTGGAGAATACCCTATAGTCTCTGGAATAGAAAAAATCTATCTAAATGGTAAATTAAAAAGTTTAGGTAAAACTAAGATCGCTCTTGAAAACAACGATTTTGAAGTTATTTATTCAGTAAATGATGTAAATTTTGATTTAATGGGAGAAGATATGGAACTTACTGAGAAATATTATTCATTATTAAGACAGCTGCCTGAAGATATAAAGAAGAATATAAGATTAGATTACTAATAAACAAAATCTTTATAAACACTTATGAATAATTGATATTATGGAAAGAGGACATATCATATTTGGATTAATTCTTTTATTAGTAAGTATGAGTTTTGTTCTTGCTGCTGATAATTTTCAAGAAAAATGCCTAAATTCAAATGGAACATGGAT
>JBBSXQ010000020.1:3278-4053 GCA_038045725.1 Nanobdellota archaeon
TAGATGTGCAGATACATGTGATTTTGCAGAACATCCTGATTTATTATGTACTCAAGCAATAACTGAAGGATGTGATTGTGGTGCTAACAAATGCTGGGATGATGATAAGTGCAAAATTAACCCAAGAGTAGAAAACAAAACAGAAGATGACGATGATGAGGAAGATAATGATAAAAACGAGACAGAAGACGAAGACTGCTGGCAGTGTTCTAAATGGAGTATGTGTGTAAATAACACTAAAACAAGAACATGCACAGAAAAAACAAACTGCACTAATGAAGATGAAGATGAAGATGAAACTCCTAAAACAACAAAAAGATGTGAATTAAAAAGAGAGATAAAACATTATTATATTAATGGTGACTGTCCAGAAGAGTGCACATGCACTGGTTCTGTTGTTAAATGTGAACTTGCAAGCGGAAGAATGATGACTGTCCATGCAGGAAAATCAGGAAATGTAATAGTGCAGATTAAAGGAGTAAATATGTCAACAAATGTAACTCTCTATAAAAATGAAAATGGAACAATCACAGGAATGTTTAAGGGAAATAAAACCAGAGAGATAAAGATTATGCCTGATGAGGCAAAAGAGAGAATAAAAGAAAAGATAAAAAATAAAATAGAAAAAGAAGATATAAAGCTTGATGAATTCGGAATTTATAAGATTCGCGCGCATAAAAAAGCAAAATTATTCTTCATAATTCCTGTAAGCGAGAGTGTTGAAGGAGATGTTGATTCAGAGACAGGAATTGTTCTGATAAGAAAGAATGGTTCT
>JBBSXQ010000021.1:0-4860 GCA_038045725.1 Nanobdellota archaeon
CTTTTGTTATTGTTCCTGTTTTGTCAAAGGCAATTATTTTTACACTCTTCATTGTCTGTATTGCCTCTCCTTTTCTAATCAAAACTCCTTTTTTAGCTCCAATACCAGAACCAACAGTTAAGGAGATTGGAACAGCCAGACCTAGTGCGCACGGGCACGCAATAACAAGAACAGCTATTGAAACTCCAAGAGATTTTCCCAAATCAGAAGATATAAAAAACCATCCAAAAAAAGTCAGCAGAGATAACACTAAAATAATTGGAACAAAAACATTTGTCACTTTATCTGCAACTCTCTGTATTGGAACTTTGGTTCCCTGAGCCTCTTCAACTAACTTGATTATGTGGGATAAGAATGTATCTTTTCCAACCTTTGTTGCCTTAATATATAATATTCCATCCTGATTTATTGTGGCACCTATTACAAAACTCTTTGACTTCTTTTCAACAGGAACAGACTCTCCTGTTACCATGCTCTCGTCAACAGAACTCTCTCCCTTAATAACAATCCCGTCTGTTGGAATTTTCTCTCCAGGACGTACAACAATAATATCTCCAACAAGAACTTCAGATATCTGGATTTCAATCTCTTTTTTATCTCTTATGACTTTTGCATTCTTTGAACCTAACTCAAGAAGTTTTTTTATCTCACTTGTTGCCTTTCCCTTTGCTCGCGATTCAATATACTTTCCTGTTATGAATATAGCCATAATCATTCCTGAAATTCCTGAAAAATTATCAACTGGAATAAAGAAATTAAGAATTCCTGTAGAGTATGCAATCAGAGTTCCTAGAGCAATAAGAGAATCCATGCTAAAATAAAATTTGTAAAATCCCCTTAATCCTGATTTTAATGTCTGAAAACCAAAAATAAATATTATTGGAAAAGCTAAAATAAGTATTACTGGAGCCATTAAAACCTCGGGTAATAACATAATATCAAAAATTTTATTAAAATACATGAGTACTACTATAATTACTGCAAAAATCCAGACACCTACTAATCTCTTTCTCCATGTTTCACTCTCTGAATCTAAATTATTCTCGTGATGTTGCTCGTGATTTCCGTGAGAAGAAAAAGAGGAAGTTTTTTTTGCTTCCTCAAAAATAATTTCTTTTGAAGTGTATCCTGCATCTTTAACTGCATCCCTAATCTGTTTCTCACTCACACTCTCATCAGATTCAACAAAAGCTTTTCCTATTACTACATTTACAGTTACTTTTTTGACACCTCTTATTTTCAAGAGGCTCTTCTCTACATGAGATGCGCAAGATGCACAGTGCATCCCTTCTATTTTTATTACAGCTTTTTTCATCTTTTAGCTCCTTAGTTTATTTAGATTATAAATAAAGTATATTGCTGAAATCCCTATTATTATATAGACTATTGTCTTTATGTACTCGAAAGTTACTGTATATATCGGAGCTGTGAGTGATATTATCTTTTCAATTAAATTAAAGTCAAACAACGCAATCAGACTATAATTTATTCCTCCTATGAATAACAAAAAATATGCTATCCAGTCGTAAAATCTTATTTTTGAAATTTTCATTCTATAATTATTCATTTCTTTTGTATCTGTTTTATAAGCCACATTATCAGCAATACAAGAGCAACAAAAACCAACAGCGAAAAAATCCATCCAAACCACATGAATCCATATCCATATGTTCCGGACATCATCCCACCCATTCCTCCAAACCCGCAGGTGTAATCCCCTGTCTGAGCTGAGATAAAACTAGATAAGATGCTCGCTAGTAAGGCTGATACTGCTATATTCAGAGCAAGTTTAGTTTTCATATTAAGTCCTCCATTTAGTTATGAATATTAAGTTAATGAGAGTTTATATTAGTTATTAAGGAAAAGTATAAATATAGTATTTTTTACATTCCACAACCACAACCTCCCCCGCTATTCATTCCGCAACTTCCAGAAGAGGCTGATGTTTTTACAGCAGAATTTAATTGTTCTGCTGTTGCCTCTCCTGATTCTGTAACTATAAACTTCCCTTGAATCATTCCCATCCAACAACTCCAAGATATAACTCCTTCTTCTGTTGGTGTGAATTTTATTGTTTGTTCTCCTTCTTTAATATCAAATTTCAGATTAAGTTTAGGAACCTGTATTGCTTTATTACAATTAGTTATTTGTTTTCCATTAATAACCCATTTTACAGGAACATTCTTCTTTAAGATAAAACTACTAGGATTATAACCAGAAGCATCAACATCCATTTTGATAACCTGATATCCTTCAGAGTCAATAAAAATATTTGAATTAGATATATTAACACTGTCTGTTCTGCTTATAATATTATTAAAATCATATCCTGTTCCTGTTAAAGACAAACCACGATTTAACATTATTAAACCTAATATCAAAACAATAATTCCTGATATTTTTAATATTCTTTTTGTTGCTTTATGGCTTATAGCACTAGCAAAACCTCCAAATCCCAACATTACTGGAAGAGTTCCTAATCCAAATACCATTAAGCTTAAACCCCCCTCATAAAAACTTCCTGTTCCAGCAGCATATAGGTATAATGCCTGCAGTGGACCGCATGCAATAAACAATCCGTTTAACAAGCCAGTTATTGCAGGTCCAAAATAAACTCCAGAATATTTCTTATTTGCTATTTTTGAGAGAAATTTTGGATTGAATCTAAATTTTTTGAAAAAACCAATTCCAAAAATAGAAAGAGAGTAAAATATCATAAAAACTCCTGCAAAAATAGCAATTCCTCCTCTTAAACCAGGAGAGAAAAAGAATATACTTCCTACTAATCCAAACAATGCTCCTATAATAGTGTATGATATTGTCTTAGATGCTCCATAAATTAAATGCTGTGAAAAAGATTTATATCCATTTACTGCATTTTTAGCAGTATAAGAAATTAAAAATCCACCACACATTGCTACACAATGAAATCCTGTAAGTAATCCAATAAGAAATAATAAGAGTAAACTTGTTTTTTGCCCTGTTTCTGGAAGCTTTATATCAACTCCCCCAACTAATCTGTAGATGATAAAAAAAAGAATAGCTAAACTTGCTATTAGAATAATCCAACCTATCCAGCTAGAGTTTTTCTTTTCTACAATTATATTCTCATCACCAATTTCATAACCTGACTCTCTTATGATTTCTTTTATTTGCCTCTCAGATATTTTATCTGGATTAAAATCAATCTCTGCCTCTCCTTTTGAATAGCTTACAGAGAGGTGATTTACTCTATCTTTTAGATTTTTCCTTATCTTATCTTCACACGAGTTACAGTGCATTCCATCTATTTTGAAAGTTTTTTTTGTCATTTTAATAAAATCTAGAAATAACTGAAGTTTATATTTGCTTTGGAGAAACTAGTTTCAAAAAATAATTATTAGAATCTAATATCATAAGAATAATCTGTGATAGCATATCTTATGTTACCTTCTCTATCTTTCATTTGAGTAAAGCCAATATCTCCACCTGAACGGTAGTTTACTACTTTACCTACAAGTAATTTGGTAATATTCTCTCCTTCTTCTATTGAAGAAGCAATTCTAGAATTATATAATGTTTGGGCCATTTCCTTTAATGTTTTTATTGATTTACGTCTAAAACTACCTAACGTCATTCTTTTAAATTCTTTTACCCCATCTATTCTTCTTTCATTTTCAGTCATAAATCCTTCTTTTTTTGAAGCTTTCATAAAAATAGATTCTATATTCTTTTCTTCCATATTCTTTTGTACAAATAATTAAACTTATAAATATTTATATCTTTTAATTCATATATCTAGAATAACATTTTTTACAGGTTATCTTTAAAATCCATGCTAATAATATAATTATTAAAAATGTAAGAAAAACTATTAATTGATATAAAAAAGGAATAGTTCCAAGATATGCGAACATAAATGCACCAGGAGTAATTCCTATGATTGTTGAGAGCATATACTCTCTTGTTTTCATTTTGCTGAATAATCCAATAGCATAACTTAAAATATCTACTGGGATAATTATCCTAAGAAGAACAACACTCCAAAAAATATGTTCTTTAGGTATTTCTAACTCAATCTCGTGTACTTTTTCAATAGAAATAAATTTCTTTATAATATTCGCCCCATATATTCTTGCTAAAAAAAATGCAATCAGAGAACCAATAGTCCACCCTATTATACTTAAAATTCCTGTATTAAACCAACCCCATAAATTTGAGGCAACAGAGATAAGCGGAAGAGTTGTAACAGGAGCAACTACAATAGAAATTATCTCTATAAGAACATAAGTAATCATCCCAAAAAAATTATCTAGTAATAAACTTTTAAAAAAACCAATATTGCTCTGGACAATATATGAAAAAAGAACAAAGAGAATTACAACAGCTATGATTTCCAGTAAACCTCTGATTTTCTTATCCATATCATAATTTAAACAGAGAAGTTTTTATATTTATTGTGTTTAAAAAATTAATCTAATTGTCTATTTGTTTTTTGAACTAGCTCTATAAACGTCCCTAATAGCTGAATTTAAAATTCCTCTAAAATTAGATTTTTTTAAATCTCTAAAATTCGTTGAAATATATTCTAGAGTTACATAATCTCTTGAGCTATACTCTGTATTAGGAAGTATTTTGTCTCTTAAGTCTCCAACAAGATATCCTTTAGTATTCATTAATAATGTTCTAAATTTCCCACCACATACTTCCTCAGAGTATATCATTAAAGGTCTGTCTAACTTTCTAAGAAAAGATGTTACATAAGAGTCATCCAGTGCTTGAGTCATAATAGACTCAAGAGTTTCTATTTTTCTTTTCTTTCTCTGTTTAGGGCGAGCCAGTTGAAAGAAACCCTTTGCGGATTTTAATCCGCAGATTGAA
>JBBSXQ010000022.1:0-5270 GCA_038045725.1 Nanobdellota archaeon
ACATATTAATATGTCCGACATCCCATGTAACACCTATAAGCTTTTCTGCTTGTTTTTTTGCCTCGCTTTCTGAGAGAATTTTATCTTTCACTGCTTTTTCAACGAATTTTTTTCTTGATTCTTCTACAAGTTTTTTTAACTGCTCTCCTGTGCTAAATGACGCTCCTGCAGGAGGATTTTCAATACTTATAATAGGTGTATTATTCTTGAATTTTTTATAAGCCTCAAGAGTAACATTTGCAAAAGTCTCTGTTGATTTTTCTGTTGTAAAATCCTCAAGAGGTTTAAAAAGTTTAGGAGAAACTTTCTTTAATGTGTCTAATCCTGTATCTATAATCTCTTTTCTTATTAAAAAACTCTCCTCTTTGTCTGGGTTTTCTTTAACTTTTAATGCTTTAGCTTCAATATCTTTTTTTAAATTATCTAAAATTTTTTTATCATTTTCTGAACAAGTTTTGGATGCTAAATTAAATAACTCTTTTAAGCCTTCATATGAACCTTCAAGATATGTGCTTGCTCTATTAAATTCATTAACTGCCTCTTTTTGCTCTGGAAATAATTTACTGCTGTCCTCTCCTTTTGACATTTTAGCCAGAAGACCATAATTCTTTAATGCTTCATCACCTATGTTAGTAGCATGCATTAAGGATTTAATTTGTTCACCCCATTTTGACTTGTTTGTATTCTCTATCTGTTTCTTAACATCAGGAATCTCATCTCCTGGAAAATTGCTTTTTTCTAAAGGAACTCTTATAATCTGGCTTCCGTCATAACTTACAGCATATGACTCTCTGGGAACATCTTTAATTTTAGACTGAATCTCCTCTGGCAGAATTCCTGAAGATGAATGAAAAGTTACAGGAATATTTCCTTTTGGGTTCATCTCATGTGCTCTCTCAATTGCATGCAACATACTTTGTTCAGTCATAACTCTATCTGTTTCAGAAAAACCCTGTTTTGTAAACCCAGAAGGTTCAACTATCGGAGCGTGAACACTGACATCAACTCCTGTTAATTTACTTAATCTCTCAACTTCTTTTAAATATTGTTTTGGGATAGAATCAAAAACACTAGCATCTCCAACACCTGCTGTTATCTCAATCTGCTTTACTCCTGTTGAAAGTTTTGATGAAAATTCCTGAAGAATATTAGCTACTCTCGGGTCTGTTGTTAAGCCCATCTCTCCTGCTCCCATCCTATATCCTGTAAAGTTCCCATATTTTTCAGGATTAATAGAGGAGTATCCACCACTATAAATATCAGATATCTTATAATCACCTTTTGGCATAATAAAGATAAGAAAAACTTCTATTTAAAACTTAACTTTTTTGTATTTTTTTATATTCTCATTCTCAAAATCAAGAGCATCTCCTCTCCTTAACAAATCTTCTCGTTCTATCTCAATAGTATTTTGGTTCATCATCTGATTCCAGTTGCCATCATTACCAAACTGCTGGGAAAAATCAGAAAAATCCACTCTTCTCGGATCATCAATTCTCTCTTTCTTATCAAAAACAGCTGGTTTAAAGTTCATCTCATATTTTTTATCATCAAAACTGCTCTTCAACGCAGACATATAATCTCTCTGGTCTTTTGATTCAAAATAATTAACTCCTCTCTCCTCTCTTTCTTCTGTCTTCTTAGCCGAAGGAGTTAGCTCTAAGTCCTCCTCGAGATTAACAGGCTGTTCTCTTCTCTGACTTCTTATTTTTTCAAGAACAGGAGAACTTGAACCAGGTGGATTTTGAAGATTTTGCATTATATTGTTAAATTCTTCTTCATCAATAAAATGCTCCTCTCCTTTTTCCTGTTGTTTTTGTTCTGCTATTTCTCTTACATCTCTTTTTATCTCTTTTATATCTAAATTTTTCTTCTTCTCCACTAACTTAATTTTTTTGCTATTTTTTGCCATGTTTAATAAAAGATAATAGAGTATATTTATTTTACTAAATTCAGAAATTCTTCTCTCTTTAATCCAGCCTGTCTTATAATTTCAAGTAAAGTTCCTTTATCTATTTCTTTGTGATTAGGAACAACAAATCCTTTTTTACCAGAAACATCTTCTTTACTTAGAATAATATGGCTTCCTTTTTGCCTTGATATTGCAAAACCAATTTTTGAAAGAATCTTAATAACTTCATGTCCTGAGAGTCTTGGCAGTTTGTCCATTTTTTATACCAAACCTTGTAATAATAATATTCCCCGAATAAACTCCTTCAGGAATTCCCATTTCTTCTATATACAATTCACATGCTTCTTTTAAGTTCTCAACAGCCTCCTCTACAGTATACCCCTGACTGACTACATCAAGTTCTGGGCATAAAGCAACAAATTGCTTCTCGCCTTTCTTAACAATAACTGTAAAGTCTATCTGGTTTTCCATATTTTACTTAAGGAGGATTTGTATTTAAACTTGTTGGTAGAGCTAAAAGAATTTGCACTCCAAAGTTGTATAGGAATATGATTTGTTAATGATAAATATGAATTTAATATCAAAAACTATCGGTATTTAACATTCAACATTGTGATTTTTAATCTGTTAATTATTCAAATTAATTTATTTTTTTATTAATAACAATCTACTAATCTGCGAGCTTGCAAGCAGGTAATTTTGCTGTAGAGATAAAATCTAATATTACATCTTAACAACATATAAAAGTTTATTAAGCTTAAAAAATTAAGTAATTCATGGGAAAAGAGGATGTTGAAAGTATGGATCCTGTTGATTCTGCTGTTAAGTATGGAATATATGAAATTCTGAAGAATAATCCTGTTTTTGGAAATAATCCAGAAATTATTAATAGATATATGGACAGTAAAAAATTAAATGAAGCAATTAAGGAGATGAGTAAAACACTTAATACAAATTTAGCAACTAGAAATTTAAGTGATGAAGAAAAAATAAGTTATCTTCATAAAAATATCTCTGATTATGTTAGTTCTGGAAGAGCTTTTACTGATAAAGGTCAGAAAATTATTTTGAAGGGAAGTCTTGAGGAGAAAGCTAAACAAGGAGGATTCGTTAGAGAGATGATTGTTAATCCTGTAGTAAATCTTTTTTCAAAAAAGTCAGATGGTGAGAAATATCTAGATAAAACAATGAATGCATTTCATGATTTATATACCTTAATGAAGTCAGGAGATTATGCACAGAGAATGCCTGAACTTGCTGAAGCTACTCAGACAATACATGATATGGGTTTTTTAGACACCTCTCTTGATATTCTAAAAGAGTACGGAATAATTAAAGATGAGAGACAGTATAACTTTCTTAAAAAGAGTTTAGGGTATAAAACTAAAGAAGCAGAAAAGCAGGCTGTAAGCAGCATAGAGAAGTACATTCTCCCTCAGCAAGTTCAGAAAGCAGCTGCTGTTGTTTTAGGTGTTTGTGGAGCAACTCTCTTATTTATTTCGCAACCAGGAATAACTGGAAATGTTATCTCTGCAAGAAACCTGCCGAGTTTAACTGCTGGTTTTTTAGGGATTATCTTTATAATATCAGGTATAACTATTGGTTTTCTTACAATAAAAGGAAAGAAAAAAGAAAAAAAGAAGATTATTTCAAAGAAGAAGAAAATTAAAAAGAAGAAGAAAAAGAAATAATCTCTTCACAAAGATTTAAAAATTACCAAATCTAATTATAATCATGACAGCAGAATTCAGGGGGTATCCCCACTTCAGCATACAAGAAAAAGGATATTAATTTTTCTAGCTGTTGCTTTCTTAATTCTATTAGTTCTGAAAAACCTTATAAATCAGTTTCAATTAAATTAAATAAGGAACTATTTTTAATAACTAGTTCCCTTTGTATGGCGGTTGTAGTTCAATGGTAGAACGCGAGACTGTGGCTCTTGAGACGAGTGTTCAATTCACTCCTTCCGCCCTTGAAAAAATAAAAAAATGAAAACTGACATTGTAAAAGGATTCAATGACTACACAGGAGAGGATGCTCTTAAAAGAGCAGAGATAAAAAAAATTTTAGTTAGAACCTTTGAAAAATACGGATTTGACCCTGCAGAAACACCTATTGTTGAATATGAGGAGTTTGTAAGAGGAAATAATGCTTCTGATGAAGCTGTTTCTGATATTTTCAGATTAAAAGACAGAGGAGAAAGAGCTCTCGCCTTAAGGTATGAGTTTACATTCCAGTTAAAAAGAATTATGCAGAACAAAAAACTTCCTTACAAAAGATATCAGATTGGAGAGGTATTTAGAGATGAGCCAACAACTTCAAACAGATTCAGGCAGTTTGTGCAGTGTGATGTTGATGTTATAGGTAGCTCTCTAAAAGATGAAGCAGAAATTCTTGCTCTAGCATCAGATATACTAACTGACTTAAAAATAGATTTTGTTATAAATATTAATAATAGAAAACTTCTCAATGAGATATTAGAAGAACAGGGAGTAAAAAATAAAGAAGAAGTTATAAAAGAAATTGACAAACTAGACAAGCTTGAAGAAAAACAGATAAAAGAAAATTTAAAAAAATACAAAGCAGAAAAAGTTCTTGATGTTTTTAAAAAACCAGAATCTTATTTTAAAAAATATAATTCTTACAAGGAAATTGAAGAACTAAAAAAGTATTGTTCTGATTATAATAGGAAAGTTAATTTTCAGCCAAGTCTTGCTAGAGGTTTGTCATATTACAACAGCTCTGTTTTTGAAATCAAGACAAAAAAAATAAAAGAAACAATCTGTGCAGGAGGAAGTTATATGTTTAATAATATCCAGTCTACAGGAATATCTTTTGGTTTAGACAGACTCTTTCTTCTAACAGATATAACTCCTAAAAAAGAAAAAACTCTTGTAATCTCTCTTAATCAGGATAAAGAGGCAATAAAACTAACACAGAGATTAAGAAAAAATGGAGAGAATGTAGTCTTAATGTACGGCAAACCATCAAAGGCACTAGAGTATGCTAACTCTTATAATATTGACAAAGTTATTTTTGTCGGAGAGGAAGAGATTAAGAAAAAGAAATTTAGAGTAAAAAGCATGAAGACAGGTAAAGAGAGTTTAGTTAAGATGTGACATCCTCCTCGCCCTAAAGGGTTGACTTCGTCAACTTTTGCCTTCGGCAAAAGCGAGGCGTCCAATTAATGATTCTTATAATGATGTTGTTCTTGGTTTTCAATATATCTCATCGCCTTTTCAAAATCACTTCCACAGCTCGCACAAAAATATCCATCGTTCCAAAATTCCCCTCGAGGATATCTTTTTGTTAACTACCACGGGCTAAAGCCCGTGGCGTATGTAGTCAAAAATCAAAC
>JBBSXQ010000023.1:0-1303 GCA_038045725.1 Nanobdellota archaeon
AGAGAGAAAAGAGCTCTCTGAAAAAATTAAAAAAACAGACTTAGAAATTAACTTTAAAGAGAGAGAGCTTACAGACTTAAAAATACTAAGAATGAGACTGCTTGAGATTAAAGAGAAACAAACACATCTGGAAGAAGTTGAAAAAACAGATTTATTTTTGAAAAAAGATATTGAGCTTCTGGACCAGCATGTTGAAATTCTAAGAAAGAGTGTATTTGAGTTAACAAAATTTGAGGGTGTTTTTGATTTAAAAAACAAAGAGCTTGATAATGCCCTTAGAGAGGAAAGAATTGCAGATATAAAAGTTGCAGAATTAAAAAAAGAGATAGAGGTATTTTCAAAGCAAATAGTGGAGTTAGGAGAGAAGATAAAAAAAACAGAGGAGATTCAGAAACAGCTTGCATATATTATTGAGCTTGAAAACTGGCTTTCAAGGAATTTTTCAACACTTATCTTTTTTATCGAGAAGAATGTTATGGTAAATCTTAAGACAAAATTTTCCCAGTTGTTTACAGAGTGGTTTGAGGTTCTTGTTTCTGACTCATTTAAGATAAGAATTGATGATGATTTTACCCCCATAGTAGAGCAGCAAGATTACGAGATTGATTATGCATATCTTTCTGGAGGAGAGAGAACAGCAATTGCTCTTGCTTACAGACTCTCGCTGAATCAAGTTATAAATTCCATTTTAAGCAAGATAAAAACAAAAGATTTTGTAATACTGGATGAGCCAACAGATGGTTTTTCAGACCAGCAGATTGATAAGATGGGAGAGGTTCTTCAGCAGCTTGATGTTGAACAGCTAATAATTGTAAGTCACGAGCCAAAAATGGAGAATTTTGTTGAAAATGTTCTAAAATTTAAAAAAATAGGAGGAATATCATTTTTGGAAAAGTAAAATTTTTCAAAATATTTTTTGGCAAGTTTTAAATACGAAAAAAATTTTCAACTAATATGCTAACACTAGGAATTGATGATGCTGGAAGAGGTCCTGTTATAGGTCCGATGGTTCTTGCTGGTTGCCTGGTTGATGAAGAGGCAGAAAAAGAGTTTAAGAAGCTTGGAGTAAAAGACAGCAAACAACTAACACAAAAAAGAAGAGAGTATCTCTCCTGTATAATTAAGGAGAAGTCAGAAAATTTTGAGGTTGTAATCTCTCACCCCGAAGAGATAGATGGAAGTAATTATGAAGGAATTGATTTAAATAAACTTGAGGCAATAAAAGTTGCAGAAATAATAAATAAGATAAACAAAGGTTATCAGAAGATAAAAGTAGTTGTTGACTGCCCCTCACCGAATATTT
>JBBSXQ010000024.1:0-5727 GCA_038045725.1 Nanobdellota archaeon
ATTTTTACTGATTCTTTTAATCCATCTATATACTGCAAGGAGAATCTTATAAATTCTGCAATCAGTTTTCTTAATAAAGACAAAAATGAACTATCAGTAATATTAAAGAGAGAACAAAACTGCAAGAAAAAAAATAATTGGTTTCTAGATTATCTTAAAGATTACAAGGAAAAGATACATCTCTTTATGGCAGATGATAAATTAAAAGAGATAATTGAAAATTGTATGGTTGTTAAAACTAAAAAAGGAAATTATGCAGTTAGGTTGGAGATGGACCCATCTGAACATATAGCCACAGGATGTTTTAATGCTGGAGAAAGCGGCAGAACTCTTTTTAATCAATTAGGTAAGTTTATTGAAGAGGGTAGAGTTAAATTTATCTGAATAACAAAACCCTAACAGATAAACTTATAAATAATAATCTAATGTATATTTTATCAAAGAGGTTGTTATGAAAAACAAAATATTCATAGGTTTGTGGGCACTAATTATGGTTTCTATTTTCGGGTATATTACTTTTGGTAGTTTTGAAAATACTGCAACTGGAAATGTTGTAATTACTAAGCCTAAATTGCCAGTTAGTTCTTCTAAATGTATAGATTCTGACGGAGGGTTAAATTATAATTTAGTTGGATCAACTTATCTTATAAATTTTAATAATCCAAAAAAAGTTGACAGATGCACTTACTGCACTAGCACAGTATCTTCTACTGTCTGTAAATCTGTTGTAGAGTATTATTGTGTAGGTACTCAGATAGTAAGCAAGACATATAACTGCCCTAAAGGATGCTCAAAAGGAGCATGTGTGAAATAATGTATCATAAAGCATCCAAATAAAAAGAGCACTTTAAGATAGCTCGTTTACACGGAAAGAGCGAAGGTTCGATTCCTTCCAGGACCATCAACTAAATTAAAGGAGATCACAATGTTAAAAGACATATCAACAGGACTTGCAGTTATTGGGATAATAATGACATTATTTCATAAAAGATATCCTCATATTGCTGCTTGGGGTGTACCTATTGGATTAATAGGATTATTAGGAATAACTTATCTTTAATTGCCTATGAATTTAGGTTATTACTAAAAAATTTACCTTTTATAACATATTATTTACACCGAGGATTCACCAGTTCGATCCCGCGCAGATCCATATTTTGGTATAAAACTTAGATCAAAAGTGCTATCTAAAATAAGAAGTAATTTTTGCACAAAACTATAAAAACTTCTTTCTAGTTATTAAATTATGACAAAGAATTATGCAGAAGAATTAAAAGAACTTATAAATAAATACAAGGGAAAAGGCTTTGAATGGGGGAAGCCCATTGATTATCTTGAATTTAGAAATGGATGTTCTAAAGAAGATATGGAAAAAGAAATTCTCGATTACACTAATGTTGAATTTGTTGAAAAGCAGAGAGAACAAGGAGAGACAAGATTCAAACTATATTTTGTATATAGTTCTAAAACAGGAAGAGTTTATGTATTAAAATTTACAGAAAAAATAAGAATAATTACTGTTTATCCGATTGGAAAACAAACTCTAAAAAACTATAAAGGAAAGTTTAAAAAAGTCTAAAGACTTATAATAATCATGGCAATAAAAATACATTATAATGAGGAAGATGATGTTTTTACTATTTATGATAATGAACATCAACCTTTAGAAACAATAGAATTTTCTGAATTTTTAAATATAGATATTGATAAAAATAAGGGAATTGTCGGTTTAGAGATATTTTATGCAAGCGAGTTTTTTTCTGCATTGAATAAAATAATTACAAAAACCCTATTAGAATCAATTAATAATGTATCTATTGAATGTAATAATTATAGAAATAACTGGTTTATGGTTTTAGTATTTAAAAATAATGGAGATGAAATAAGAGTTCAATTACCTCCATTAAGAAAGGCAGATTACACTAGTCCATTAATTGCTAGTTGTGAATAATAAGATATAGAACAAAAGTTCTATCTCAAATGTTACTAAAGGGATAATAATATTTACACCAATCTCTCCGCGGTTTGATTCCGTGCAGGACCCCATCACTAAATATTTTTAGTGTTTTTTCGCCTTAAAACTATTCTAAAGAGATTTAAAAAAAGATAAAAAAATAAAAAAAGAAGTTTTACTGGTCTAGTATTGCAAGTACAACGCTTACGACAGTAGTTACAATAACAATCCATCCAGCAACCATAGTTACAATATTTGGAAGCCATCTAACAGTCAGATTTCCATCAATCATTCCAAAACCAACTGCAAGAGATACAATAACTCCTGTAAGCCATGCAACTATACTAAGTATTTTAGATCTTTGTTTTGCCATTTCAACCTCCTTTTCACCTCTTTAAATAAGGAGAAATTGGTTTAAATAGGTTTTGCTTTCTAAATCAAAACCTATACCTCAACATTAAAACTTACAGATATTACATTCTCTCAACAGTCTCTATTCCAAGAAGATATAATGAATTTCTTAAGACTTGCTTAAATGATTTGACAAGAGAAAGTCTGAATGATTCGTTCTCTGAGCCTATAACAGGACAATCGTGATAAAACTCGTTGAATATTTGCGAAAGCTGATATGAATAATTTGCAAGAGAAGAGGGATTTAAAGTTTGATATGAACTTATAACTATCTCTGGAAATTGCGAGAGTTTTCTTACAAGTTCAATTTCTTTTTGTTCAAGGTTTTTTATTATTTTTTTAGTTTGTTTTGTTCCTGCTTTTACTTTTTTTAAGATAGAGCATGCTCTTGCATAGCTGTATAATATATACGGGCCTGTATCTCCATCAAAATTAAGAGTATCTTCTTTTCTGAATGTTATGCTTTTGTTTGAGTTTTGTTTTAAGATAGAGTATTTTATAGCTGAAACTGAAATTTTAATTGCTCTTCTTTCTAACTCTTTTTTAGGAAGCTTTGGAGCTCTTTTTAAAATCTCTTTTTTTGAATAATCTAGCATCTCACTCATAAAATCAGAGTATATTATATTCTCTCCTGTTCTTGAGGACATTTTCCCTGCTGGAAGCCTTATCTCTGAGAAAGGAATATGATTTAGAACACCCTCTTTACATAATTTTGCTATCTCAATAACTTTGAATAACTGCTTAAAGTAAAAATCCTGCGCACTTCCTACAACAACAATTGACTTGTCGAGTTTATACTCTTTTAATTTTTTTTCTGCAAGAGCAAGGTCTTTTGAAGAGTATAAAACAGTTCCATCACTTCTTAGCAAGATAAAAACTCCAAGATCATACTTATTTAAATCAACTATTATTGCACCCTGGCTTTTTTCTGCAACTCCTTTTTTTATCAAATCAGCAACTAACTCTTTTCCTCTTTTTTCTACTTCACTCTCAAAAAAGTGAACATCAAATCTTGTATTTAGCTCTTTGTAGATTTTATTCCAGGATTTTATAGAAAGAATTCTTGTCTTTTTCCACAACTCATTTATTTTTTTATCAGCTCTGCTCTCAAGTTTTTTGTTTATCTCATCTACCTCTTTCTGGAAATCAGGATTTTCTGAGAGTTTTTTCACAGCATCAACATAAATTGAAGCAATCCATGCTTCATCATCTTTTAGTTTTTCTTTTGAGTGATACTTATTATAGCACCATATCCATTTTGCTATGTGCATTCCTGTATCTCCGCTATAGTTTGCCCGTATTATTTTCTCCCCTGAAAATTCAGAGATTCTTGAAAGGCTTTCTCCGATACTTGTTCCCCTTATATGTCCTACATGAAATGCCTTGTGAGTGTTTGGCTGTGAGAATTCAATCATTGTCTTTATATTTTTTCCTAGACTATTTTTTCCAAAATTATTTTTCTTAATAAGAATATCAGATATTGTTTTTTCTGCAAATGAATTTTTGTCTGTGTAAAAATTAACATAAGGACCTGCAACTTTAATCTCGCTAAAACCTTTTGGAATAATTTTTATCTCTTTTCTTAGTTCAGCTGCTATTTTTGCAGGATTATCTTTTAATTTTCCTGCAAGAAAAAAACACGGAAAAGCATAATCTCCCATCTCTGCTGAGGGGGGAACCTCAATATACCCCTCAATCTCTTTTGAGTCTAACTTAACTCCTTTTTGTTCTAGGATTTTTTTTAGTAATTTAACAACTTCCTCTTTCATGAATTATGATAGAGACAGAGGATTATAAAACTTACCAATTAAGATAACAATCTTTAAAAATAAAGAATTTATGGAATTACATGATAAAGACAGATGGAAATATTGAAGAAATAAAAGTTATAGGTCCAATTAAAGAAGAAGACTATAAGACTGATTCTTTTAGAACAATTTATGCTGATTATATATATAATAACCTTTATACTGCAAGTAGAACACAGGTTTATGAAAGTTTATGGGATATCTCTATAGGGCAGTTTAGGGTAGATAATATCTGGCCTTGGGGTGATGACCATATCACTTCAGTTGGTTTGATTTCAAGAGTAGAAAACATAAATAATGAAAAATTATTTGAAACTGTTAAAAATTTATTTCCAGATAAGAAAGACCTTGTTAAAAAAGATAGTTGTGATTATTTAAATATCTATTTAGATTATGAAAAAATTAAGACAGGTGGGATTAAATCTAATGGGTGTATTTTATTAAAGATGTTGAATAATTTATTACATATTGATACTTACTTATCTAATCAAAGAGATACTTTAAAATATACTCTTAAAATTACTGATGAATTAGGATTAAGCACAAGACCTTTTTCTATGACTCCTATCCCTCAAAGAAAATAAAATATTTATGCGGGAAACAGCTCAGAAAATCAAGAATATTTTCTGGGACTTCAATTCTCCACTTAAATCGAACCATGCGGGGAACAGGGTTCGAACCTGCGCAGGCACTAAGCCACAGCCTCTTAAGGGCTGCTCGTTTGACCACTCCGACACCCCCGCCTAACAATTTAGATGATTGCTGGTTTAAAAAAGTGTTGTCTTTCCTGTCCTTAAAAGATTTAGATTTAATTTACTCTTAAATATTTTTATAAACTCCCTAAACTAATTCTCATTCATGTCCAAAAAAAGAGATGTCTTAACACTAATAATCTCTGTTATCCTATTAATAGCTATTAATTACAATTATCTTGATGATAAACTTGAGAGTTATCTATCCACATCTGAGACAGCTCTTGTAGAAAGAGTAATAGATGGCGATACTATTGTTATTGCAAAAAATAAGACAAGTGTGAGGATGTTGGGGATAAATACACCAGAAAAAGGCGAGGCTTATTACAAAGAGGCAAAAGAGTTCTTAGAAAACATGGTTTTGAATAAGACAGTAAGGTTAGAGGCAGGAAAGGAGAAAACAGACAGATATGGAAGGCTTTTGAGATATATTTATGTTGATGAAAAAGACATAAATCTTGAACTCGTGAAGCTCCTTGGGGAGAACCTAGTGATCCTTTTTTTGTTGAGAACTATTTATCTGCTGATACGAACATAATTCTTCAGATAAAAAATTCAAGTAATAGCACTATATTTAGTCAGATTATTAATGATTTTATTCTTCGTGATAATTCTTTACAATACTTTTTTTCAGAGTGGACTGTTCCTGCTGTTGGAAGATATACTATTGAGGTAATTACCCAGGTTCCTGATTGTAAGTGTCAGGATTCAATAAATGATATAAGAATTTTTAACTTAGAGGTATATGAGTGTTCAACAAACAATGATTGCAATTATTTAGATAATGATTACTGTTCTGGTG
>JBBSXQ010000024.1:5827-10102 GCA_038045725.1 Nanobdellota archaeon
ATTTCTCGAGTGGATTTACATCAACATGCAATGAAGCGAGTGATTTATGCACAACAGGAAATTTAAGTATAAAACATCAGTGTGCTATGACTGCTTGTAATGCTCAGTGTGAGATAGATGGTGATTGTTCTTATACAGAGTGTGACGACTTGGATGGCTGTGTAGGAGATGATTATTATGATTATGCTGATGTAAATAACTACTGCTTAAATGATTGCTCATGCACTGAAATGAGTTGTAGTGCTATTGCAATATATCTTGATGATCCTAGATGTGATAGTGGATGTCAGACAAATTCTGATTGCAATGATGGATTATACTGTAATGGTGTTGAAACATGTAATACTCAAACACACGAGTGTATTTCAGGAACAGCAATTAGTTGCTCAGCAAACAACATTAATCCGATAAATACATGCTTTAATAATCCTGATAATAATCCATCTACTATAGATTTCTTTGCCGGATTTACATCGACATGTAATGAAAATACAGATTTATGCACAACAGGAATATTAAATCTAACACATAGATGTGATGTCTCTTGTGGTTCAGAACAATTATGTAATGGAGTTATAGCAGGAACAAATAACTGCACTCTTGAATGCAAATTCAAACCTCCTTATTTATGCCAGAGAGATGGAGAGTATGGACTTAACTTTACAGATAAGCACGAGTTTGTATGTAAGGAAGATAATACTTATTACCAGTGCAACCAAAATGGTTCAGCTTATGTTCATGTAAACAAGTGCTCTTACTACTGCAGTGCTGATCTAGCATGCAATGGAATTGCACCAGGAGCATCTCTGAATAGGTGTGATGTTTTCGGAGAAGATTATCTAGAAGATTATTGTGATAGCTCGTGCAGTATAAAAGATGATAATTGTGAATCTAGTTTTACAGGATGCACATCAGATGAATCATGTGATGAAATAATTCCTGGAACAGGAATTTGTACTGAGCAGTGCAGAGGTACAGGGTGTCAGACAAATTCTGATTGCGATAATAATTTATTCTGCGACGGTGAGGAAATTTGCTCAGATTCAGAGTGCATCTCTGGAACAGCAATTAGTTGCTCAGCAAACAACATTAATCCGATAAATACATGCTTTAATAATCCAGACAGCAATCCATTTACTTTGGACTTTTCTAATGGATTTGCATCAACATGCAATGAAGCAAGTGATTTATGCACAACAGGAGTACTTAATTTAACACACACTTGTAATATTCAGAGCTGTGATGCAGAGTGCGAGATAAATGCTGACTGCCCACCTACAGAGTGCGATAATCTGGATGGCTGTGTAGGAAGAGATTATTACAATTACACTGATGTATCAAATACTTGTTTAGGAGATTGTTCATGCACAGACAACTCATGCACAGCTCCTGTAATTAGTTATAATGATTCTGAGTGTAAGGATTGTCTTATTAATAATTTTAAAAAAATCTCATACAGTGCAACAGATACAGGAGATATAATCTATATGAATGGATATGATAATTTTACAAATGAGAATATTGACTTTTTCCACGGATATATACTTAAGAGAGGAGAGAGATATTTAGGATATGGAAGTATGCATGCAAGAGGAATAGAACCCACAGGAGAGAGCATACAACTTAATGTAAGATTTACTGTTGTTGAGCTTGTAAATTCTACATGCAATACTATAACTTGGAGAAATAAAGCTACTGGAACTTACTGGGTTTACGGAGTTGGAACTACAAAAATAACATATGAGTATATGGATATAACATATCACCTAGATACAGGATTAATTGATGCTGTTGGAGTGGGAACTGTTGCTAACTTTGATTTCAAAAATATGGAGGATAATAATTTTCATTTGTAAAGAGTAGTAAGATGGGTTTATATAAAAGAAAAACAATAAAATAAGATGATAAAAAGAGGAATTTTAACATTTGCAGTTTTGATTGTTCTTGTTAGCTTTGCCTCTGCAAATTTAATAGTTCAAGATAAATTAAGCTTAAGAGGAGATGGAATAACTTACTTTGAAATTAACGGAACCACTCCTTATCCAATAATTAAACCAGATGCAAATTTCAAGTTTGTGAAAGCTTCAAGTGATGTATTTGATAAAGTATATCAGTCTTCAGGTTATTTCAGGACAAAATTCAATAATAAAGACAACCTTTACATAAAACTAGGTCAGAGAAAAAACAATCTTAATATAACTCAGTTTGACAGCAGTGTAATAATTGGAAGTGCAGATGCAACTATTACATTAAGAATGAACAATAAAAAAGAGACAATAAAAAAATTCATGATAAACTACAATGTAAACAGGATAAACAACACTATGACTATTGAGAGCAATGATACAGAACTTCAGTTCAAGATAGAATTCCCTTATGAAGTTCCTATATCCTGGACTTATGAAATTGATTGAAAAATAATTTTTAATTAATAATTCTAAAAAAGAAAAAAATATATTGATTATGCATCAATAAGGAAACTTTTTGATACTGAGAATATAGCATTTAATGTTGATTACTAACTAAACCCCTCAATCCCTAAATCAATTAATATCTTCTTAATCTCATTTATAGTTTTTTGCTGGTCTTTTTTATCAGACATTCTTACAAATTTTATTAATAAATCAACTAATTTTGACTTATCCATTACTTTTAGTTTATATCCATCTGTGATAAAATAGAATCTAAAAGATTTATATTTTAATTCCTTGATTACAATCCCCCCAACATGGCCTAAGGATTTGCCTTTATGAGGATTATCCTCCAAAGAATACATCTGCCTAAAAATTATCCTAGATTCTTCCTTGAACTTTTTTAGAATTTCATCTTTTAATGTTTCTAAGATTGTTACTTTGGCCATTTTTTATCTGCCTCTTTTATGGCATCTTCAATTGGAATAAATCCATCATCAGACATTAAAAAATCCCTTAATTGCTCCTTAACAGCTAGAGAGTAAATCCTCCTAATAATCTCATCATAACTTTCTCCTTTTACTCCAAAAGAGGATATCTTGTCTTTTGTCTCCTTGCTTAACTGAATTGTTGTTATGTCCATGTTTAAATTAACTCCTTTAATCTATAGTAACTATAGATGCTATAGTTTATAAATATTTTGTTTTGAACAAGTTTTAAAGAATAAAACCAAAAATCTTAAATAATTCAGACATATTAATTAAATATGGAAGACAATTCAATTATGTGTAAGAAACTTATGATTGAGAATGATGAATTGAAGAGAGCATTAGCTTTATCTTTAAACAAGCCTTTAATTAAAAAGTTAAATGACGCACTTAAAAGAATAGATAGTGGAAATTTTATAACTGAAGAGGAATTTTTTAAAGGTTTTAAATTCTTTTAGCACTAATCTCTAAAACCAAAACCCTTAAATAACATATTTCCATTATTGATTGATAAAAGAGGATTAGATGGAACCAATTTTAACTGCAGCTATTCTTGGAGGTATTGGAGGATTTACAAGAGGAGTTGTCGGGCTGCTAAAAGCTCTTTCTATGAGAAGAAGAATTTTATGGGGCTATTATGCTATAACTCTCTTGATTGCTCTTATTATAGGTGTTTTTGTAGGAATAATATTTGATTTTGATCCGAGATTAAGCCTTCTTGCAGGTTATGCAGGAACAGATATTCTAGAAGGAATTTACAAATCTTTTGCTGTCCAAAAAGTATATCTTGCTCCTAAAGCAACAAAAGGAGTTAGGAAGTAGGATGTCTGACAAACAATTATTAACTTTTATAATAGAAGCTAGAAAAAGAGGATTTTCTGATGTTCAGATAAGAAGAGCTCTTATGCAGAAAAACTGGCCTGAAAATGTTGTTGCAAAAGCATTTAACTCTCTAAACCCCAAGTCAAAGATAAAAAACCAGGTTTGTATTTTCCTCTCAGATGAAATACTGGGTGCTCTTGAAAAAAGGTCAAAGAAAAACATGCTTACTGTTTCTGAACAGATAGAGGATATCTTGAGAAGAAGCTGCATAAGAAGAAAATCAGTAATAAGCCAGGAAAAAGTTGATGATTTTCTTGTTTCTGTATTTTCCAGAAGCCCGAAGGGAAGGAAGAGCAAAAAGTAGATGTTGAAGAAGAGTCATCAGAGTGGGGTTTTGGAAAAATTCTTCTTGTATTTGGAGGATTAGTTCTTTTTAGTGCATTAGCATCTTCAGTTGAAGACAAGTATGAAGACTGGGAAGATTATGATTAGAAAAGTATTTAAATACTAGATAATATCTAATAGTTATAAGTAAATAACTAAAAGATACAAAT
>JBBSXQ010000025.1:0-2276 GCA_038045725.1 Nanobdellota archaeon
GGTCTTCCATTCCAACTAATCCTAAGAAAATAAGTTCTTCTTCAAAATGGTCTTTAGAGAATGTTTTAACTTGCTTATATGCGAGAGCAAGAGTTCTCAAACAATCAGAGGTCATTTCTTTGTTAGCTTCTAATATCTTTTTTCTTTCTCTTTCTGTAAGTGTAAAAACCCCATCATTTCTTTGTATGTATTTACATTTTTTTAATAAAAATTCTAAAGCCCCCTTAGAATAAACAAAATTGCCATTATCTGATTTACATAATACGCTCATTATTTTTCTTTCAGAATTAAATGGGATTTCTTCAACTCTTTTATATTTCATATCTTCCTGATAAATATCTGCTTTTGCAGCCATGACAAGTAAAGAAGCTTCTGTGGGGGTTCCTATAATATGAAAGATTTTATCTTCTCCTGTTCTCTCTATTCTTGAATCATTGCATAAAACTGCACATTTAACAAGGTCATTTAGAACTTTTTCTTTTTCTAGATTAACTGTTCTATTATGAATTAAAAAATCACCATTACCTTCATAGCCTGCTCCAGAAACCTCTACTATTTGATTATCTTGAAATATCTTTTTAACAGTCATCTCTCCTTTTGTAATTGTTCCTGTTTTATCTGAACAGATCACAGTTGTTTCTCCCAGAGTTTCTATTATTGACATTCTATTTACAATTGCGTTTTTCTGAGCCATTTTATGAACTCCGGAGGCAAGAGATGTAGTCAAAACAACAGGAAGCCCCTCAGGAAAAGCAGAAACTGCTAAAGCAATCATTAAAATAAATGCATCGATATAAAGATTTTCTGAAGGAGATTTTCCTAGAATCATAAATAATCCAGCAAGCACAGAAAAAACAATTGCTACAGTTGCCATATATTTTGATATTTTATTTATTTTATTTTGCAGAGGCAATTCTTTTTCTGCAGTAGAAATCATGCTAGCTATGCTTCCGAATTTAGTATTCATCCCGGTGTGTATAACCTTAGCCAAACATCTCCCATTTACTACAAATGTTCCCATAAAAAGAAGATTTTTTTCAGAATAATCTTTTTCATCTTTAACCGGAATTTTTTTGACTTCCCCAGACTCTCCTGTAAGAATAGATTCGTTAATGCGAAGTTCTTTTTCTTCAATAACCATACAATCTGCAGGAATTTTCTCGCCGTTCCTTAACAAAATTATATCTCCGGGAACTATTTCTTTTGAAAGAACTTCTTTTTCTTTGCCGTCTCGTATAACTATTGAAATGGGCATTAACATTCCTTTTAATGATTTAATTGCTCTCTCTGCCCTATACTCCTGAATGAACCCTGTGAATATAACCAAGACTATAACTCCTAAAATCGCATAAGCAGTAATACTTTTTCCGACAAAAAAAGATAAAATCATAGCAATAAAGAGGAGATAAACAATGAAGTTTTTCTTAACTTGCCTGAAAAGTATCCTTATTGGAGAGATAACTAAATTATCTTTTATCTCGTTTGTGCCATAAGTTTCAAGTCTTTTATGTGCTTCTTTATCTGTTAGTCCTCTTTTTTCAATCATAAAAAAGTTAAGGTTTTTGCTTATAAAAACCTAACTAAAAATATTTATTATTTTCTCCAAATTCTCGCTAACACTATTGCCACTGCAACAATAGAAACTACGAAGAAAATCCATGGATTAATACTTAATACCAAAGTTCTAGCAGCAGGCCAGATTCCTATAAGAAATAACACAAATGCTGCAATTCCAAGTTTGGTTAAAGCCCAATCTAACATCTTCATCCTTTTCGCCTTTTCTTCAAACATCTTTGCACCTCCACCTAGTATATCTTATATGAAAGACTACCTTAAAAATATTAACTTTCTAAAAAATTTATCTTTCAAAAAACAAATAAGATAGAAAAACTATCTTTTCTTTTTCTTCTTGCCCGCTTTCTTTTTTGCCATTTTTTATACCTCTTTAATTATTTAATTAAATAGATAATAAGTTGTATTATTCCCAAAACAATAGCAAGAGGATTGACAACTAATCCTGCTTTAACAATATCATCATTTAATTCTTTTTTTATTTTGAAAACAAGAATAAGCCCCATAATACCTAACATTAAAGGGAAAATTACATTATATAACTGAACTTTGCCGCTATTGAAAAATGGGATTATAGCTAAGATAATTCCTGCTATACCTAAGAAAAACCCTGCGTTGCTTAACATTATTTCCTTGCCCATAGCACTTCTCTTTGTTTATTTTGACAAAATATAAATAAAATAAATTAAAAAAATAAATTTATG
>JBBSXQ010000026.1:0-2350 GCA_038045725.1 Nanobdellota archaeon
TTTATTGTATACTGATACTTATTTTGGCAATCTAATTGATTGTGGGCAAGAAAGGATTTATTTTAAAGGCAAAGTAATTTGGGTCATGGCTTACAGAGGAGGGATATTTGATAAATATCAATCTCTTCATCAAGAAGCATTTAATTTTCTAAAAAAATGCATTAGTAAAACTCCTAAAAATTTCCCAGCAAGAGGTCCAAAGTCATTTAAAATTGGAAAATTTAGATATGAAAACAAATGGGTTGGAGATATGAGTGGATTTGTTGGAGAAGAAAATATTTATTATAATGGAAAAAAAATTTGTTTTAGAAATTATGTTGGGGGTTTAATTAAAAATAAAAAATGAACCCACAAAAAGCAATCATCTTTGATTCAAGCACTCTGATAAGCTTTGCAATGAACAGCTTATTTGAAGAATTTAAGAGACTTAAAAAAATATTTAATGGAAAGTTTTTGATAACAAAAGAAGTTAAAGAGGAAATAATAGACAAGCCTCTTAATATAAAAAGATTTGAACTTGAGGCGTTGAAGATAAAACAACTTCTTGATGAAGGTATTTTAGAGATGCCTGATTCACTAGGAATAAAAAATGATGAAATTTCAAGACAGACAAGAGATATTATTCATATAGCAAATTCAACATTTAAGGCAAGAGAAGAGTATGTTCACATGATTGATTCTGGAGAGGCATCCTGTCTTGCTCTTAGTGTAATGCTCTCTAAAAAAAATATAAAGAATGTTATTGCTGCAGATGAGAGAACAACAAGGATGCTCTCTGAAAAACCAGAAAATCTTCAGGAGCTAATGCAGAAGAAACTACATACAAAAATTAATTCTAAAAAGGAAAATTTCAAATTTTTTAAGGGTTTTAAGATAATACGTTCTGCAGAGTTAGTTTATATTGCCTACAAAAGAGGACTTATTGATATTAAAAACAAAAATGTTTTAGATGCTCTGCTCTATGCTGTAAAGTTTAAGGGTTGTTCAATTTCAGATATAGAGATAGAAGAGATAAAGAGGATGTAGAATAATATTTCACACTTTGTGGTTGTTATATTCTATAAGTTATTAATGAATAAGATAAAATAATCTATTAATAATAAATCCAGTGATATTAATATAAATCAGGCTAATAAGATGTATATACTATTTAGATTAATTGTTAATTGATTTCTGTGAGCGTGCGAACAGCTAATAATAAATAAGGGGTGAATAAGAAGGCTTAAAAATTAACTATTTCTTGTAAATAACAAGGGTGCGTAGGCTAATGGTAGACTACCTGGCTCCAGCGAGCAAGTTTGCGAGATAATCAACATGCAAGCAGGCTTGTGAGAACCCAGGAGATGGGAGTTCGATTCTCTCCGTGCCCATTTTAGTTTATGAAAAAATATAAATTAATCACAGAAAACTATTTAATCTAATTCTTTTGTCTGTGTTGTATGATCAATGTAGGTGTAATTGGACATACAGGAAGATTAGGAAAGCCGTTAGTTGAGATTCTTAATAAACACCCTCATGCAGAGATAGTTTATACAGAGAGTAGAAAAGAAGGAGTTAGCGGGAATTTGCAAGATGCTGAAGTTGTTTTTTTAGCCCTACCTGAAGGAGAGAGTGTGAATTACTTAGGTAATTTAAATGGAAAGAAGATAATAGATTTGAGTAATGACAATAGGTGTAGTTATGGATGGGTTTATGGGTTACCTGAAATAAATAGAGAACAAATAAAATTCGCAAGATACATTTCAAATCCTGGTTGTTATGCTACATCTATTATTCTTGGATTAGCTCCTATAAAAGAAAAAGTTAGCAATTATGTTTTAATTTCTTCTACAAGTGGAATATCTGGAGCAGGTATGGAAGTTCAAAAAGAAGATAATTTTTCAGTCTATAAAGATGGTAGACAGCATAAACATCTTTTAGAAATAGAAAATATACTAGACTTAAAAGATATTTTATTTGTTCCACAGAGAATTGATGTAGCAGATAGGGGAATAGTGTCAGTTATTTTTGCAGAATATTCTGGAAAAGGTAATTTAAGTGATGTATATCATAATTTTTATGAATCAGCACCTTTTATAGAAATAGTTGATAGTATTGAGACAAAAAATGTTACTCAAACTAATTTTTGTGATATAAAAATATCTAAATATGGAAATAAAATTATTGCTATTTCAGCACTAGATAATTTGATAAAAGGTGGTTCTGGTCAGGCAGTTCAGAACTTTAATATAATGTGTGGATTTGATGAAACTACAGGACTTCTTTGATATCTTTATTTTCACCCCTTCATAACTGCCACAGGCACAAGCCTTGCTACTTTCTTGCTTATTTCCAAATCATCAACAACTTT
>JBBSXQ010000027.1:0-2732 GCA_038045725.1 Nanobdellota archaeon
TATTTGCAATTTCCTCAATGATAGAGCGCGCTCTCTCTATTAAATCAGTCTCTCCGTGCCCCCCTGGTCTAAGCAACATTATCTTATTTGTAAGATAAAATACAAAAAAAGGAATTATGAGATTAAATAAGACAAAAACATGTATCCAGCTAATCATTCCTTTAAGCATTGCAGATGCAAGTGGAAGTAATGCAAGTCCTAGAGTAGGAAGAACAACTCCTAACATATAAACATTTGTAAGGGGGCTCCTGACATCATGCGTGAATCTCAGCATCTTGTCATAAACACCATCAAGAACAACCTGAAGAGATTTTTCAAGTGTTAAAATTCTTCTTGATTCATCTGGTTCAAACAAACTGCTCTCAATAAGATGAAAAGATTCTATAAACTCAATTGAGTAATCCCTCCATGTCTCAAGATAGTTATCAAGACTCTCCTTAATTGTGGAAAATTTTCCAATTTCAACATTATAAAATATTTTTTTAAAGTCAAGTGAGAGAGGGTATTTTAGATGCTGTGATGCAAATGCAATTGCTTTCTCAAGATTAGGTGTGTGCCTCATGTAAACAACAACATACAAAATTGCAGGAACCATCTGAGAGGATGCTTTTAATCTCCACTTATTAGCAAGCCTCTGAGGATACCCGCTAACAAAATAAAATAAAAATACTGAAAAAATAATGCATAGAAAAAAAAAGGAAAAAGGAAATTCAGAGATACTTCCTTTTATAAGAGTTATAGAAGATGAGATTAACAGTCCTAAAAAGAAAACCATTAAAAAAGAAAGTATGCTTAAAGTTAAAGCCTGCCAGGGCTCAATATTAAGATGCGCGATCTCTATCTGTCTTCTAACTTTTGCCTCTTCTTTCTCAGAAACTTTTAATTTGATAATACTTCCAAGACTATGGCACCATCTTTCATATCTTGAGAATTCTGCACTCATCTCTTGTTTAAAAGTAGTATAATCTTTGCTGTAATTAGTATCTTGCAAATCAGAGCTATTCATCTGATTTTCTATCTTAGCACTATGTTTCTTGAGTATCTCTTCTACACTTGGTTTTTTATAAGCAGGCATTTTCACGCTCTTTTTATGTTTTTAATTTATTGTTAATTAAAGATTTTAATTTCTTAATTATTTTTATATAGATAGTTTCATTATTTTTTAAATGAGAGGATTCTATCTCAAAACCCTCATAAGTTATTCTATTTCTAAGAATTCTTAGTTTATCAATTGTATCTATTTCATAATTGTTAACATTTTTATAATTTAGTTTTAAGTAGTCTATTAAATCTTTATGGCTTAAAGTTTTAAATCCATCGCATAATAATATGGCAGTTATCAATTCTTTGATTATTTCATAGTAATCAGATAATATTAATGGATAAAATTTATCTTTGTAGAGATATTTTATTCTCTCTTCTATAAGAAGAACCATTTTCAGGATACTTTTAACTCTTTCACTATCAGGCATTATCTTAATTAAATCCATTTTAAAATATTTTTAAATAACCTCTTAATTTAATTCCATTAGAAATATTGTTCTTTAATTCTTTATTTAATCTGGAAAAATCTTTCTCAAAAAAAATATTAATTTTTCGGTTTAGTTTTTTATTAAATTCATCTAATAATAATTTCTTCTCATCTGATTCTACAAAAATGTCTATATCGCTGTTTTCAATATCTTCCCCTAATGATGCTGAACCGAATAGAATAATTGAATTTGGCATACATTTGTCTTCTAAATAATCTAACAAACCTGAAGAATATATTCTTTCTATGATGTTTAATTTCTTATAAAATTTAAAAATACCATCATCACTATCTCTATTTGCTTTAAAAGAGGGATAAATCCATTTGTTTATCTTAATAATCATCTTTTCAGAAAGCAATTCATTAAGATATTTTCTAACTGAAGTTACAGCTATCTTTGTTTTTCTACTTATCTGTCTAAGATAAAACTGTTCAGTAGGATTATCAAAAAATAATTCTAAAACTTTCTTCTTATTGTCTTTTATATGTAACATTTTTAGTACAATTGTACTATAAAAAGAACAAGTGTTTTATAAATGTTACGATTTAATTACAAAATCAAATAATGCTCTTTCCTGTAATCTCTGTATAAAGCCCAAGATAACCCTTAGCTGCAAGAGTAACTTTCCCAGATACTAATTCTATAGATGATTTCTCTGATTTAAAAGAATCTTCAATATACTTGCGGTCTCTAATCATCTTTACACTCTCTTCTTTTGTTGTTCTAATTATGATGTCTTTTTCAGAAATACTATCTTCTGAAATAAGTATTCTCCCTTCATCAATTACTGCATTAAATACTTGATTGCTGATAATTATCTCTATTTTTGGCTTGTCAGAACTTAAAGGAGGATTATGAAGATCATATGCTTTTATAGAGTAAAGAAGATAAAAAACAAAGCTCTTGTCAAATTTTAGAATTGCTTCTTCATTTGTTAGATTAGAAACAGGATTTACAGGAACTGTTCCACTTTTAGAAGAATTGTCTTTTGCATTTATAAAAAATATGGTGAAAAATATTGCAATTAAAATAATAAATATTATAATAAAAACTATTAAAAATTTTGCTAATTTACTTAAACCTCTTTTATTCATAAGTAAAAATAAAAAGAGCAGTTAATAAATTTTGGTGTTTTGTGAAAAAACAAAGTCCTGAATAAAGACTATTCCGAGAGAGGAATTCGAGTTAGCCGGATTCCTG
>JBBSXQ010000028.1:0-1204 GCA_038045725.1 Nanobdellota archaeon
GGAGATAAAATAGGTTCTGGTTATTGTTCAGATCCTCTTACAAAAAAGTTTCTGGAAGATAATCTCAAAAAATACAAAAAAGACGGAATTTTTAGGCAGACATGGAGCACCTGGAAGGATGCATGTGCAAAGAGCGAGCAGAAGAAGCTGTGAAGATTGAGATTATAATTCAGAAATAACTTTATTTTAAAATACTCAAAAAATACTCTCTTGTAGGTTCTTCATATATCTTCTTTAATGTAAGAAGTACTCTCCAGTTAAAACTTGTTTTTTCCATTATTCCTCTATGTTCATCTAACAATTTCATTCCTTTATTAGCCTGAGCATAAAACCAATTTTGAATCTCTTTTGATTGAATATCATTAAAGATATCTATATTAAACTTATCAATATCTTCTTTTGAAATGTTAATAAATCCTTTATTTACATCCTCTTGATAATCTTCTAGATTATAATGGATTCTTGTAGCTATTCCCAGAGGTTCTAAAAGTTCAAATTTATTAGGATTATCTCCGAATATTTTTAGTGAAGCTTTCACAGTTCCACTAATATCCATATGATAAAAATATTCCTTTAATTTTTTCTCAGAAAATACTTGCCTAATACATTTATTACTATATCTTTCTGCATCAAATAGCATAGAAGATAGAATATCTTTGCTTTCTTTAACTAAACTAAATCCTAACTCTTCTGAAAGTTGAAAACAATAAAAAAGAGTTTTTTCAAAGTCACCTTTAGGATTATTTCCTCCCCAATCTACAAATTCCTTCACACTTTTAACAAATTCTTCTGGAGAATTAAAACCATCAAACAGAGGAGCATCTCTATCAGCTATATCATCAGCGCACCTCATAACAGCATAAAAGTATTCTAGAAGATTCCCTCTTTTCCAACTAAAAGGCAGAAATTTAAATGATTTTAAGCCTCTTACAAAATTTTTACCCTTCTCTCCTCTCCTTTCTATTAGCTGATTATAAGTCTTATCTCTTAACTCTCTAGCTTTTTGTTCTAAGTTTTTCATCTTCAAAAAGAAGAGACTACTTATTTAAGATTAATTATGATAAATTATACTCTATCCACTCACAACAACAACCTATTTAAATCAGATAAGGAGAGTCAAAAATATAGATTCTATTAAGAGCCCAACATATTTAACTAAAAGAAATCTACAGCTTTTAAGCTGTAGTCTCTTATAAACGATTGA
>JBBSXQ010000029.1:0-6923 GCA_038045725.1 Nanobdellota archaeon
AAAGAGTAAAGAGGAATCTTTCTATTGTGATGATTGATATTGACTTTTTCAAAAAAATAAATGATAAGTACGGACACATAAAAGCAGATGAGCTTCTTAAGAGACTTGCAAATATAATCAAAAAAGCAACAAGAAAGGCAGATGTTGCTGCAAGATTTGGAGGAGAGGAGTTTGTTATTTTTCTTCCAGAAATAGATATTGATAAAGCAGAAAGGTTTGCTTCAAGAATAAAAAAGGATGTTGATAATGATAAGATAATAAAGAAGCATAAACTTACAATAAGTATAGGGGTGACCCAGTTCAGGAACAGCACAGATACAAAAAAGAAATTAATGCAGAGAGTTGACAGTGCTTTGTTTAAAGCAAAAAGAACAGGAAGAAACAAGCTGATAGTAATAAAATAAAAAATATTCTTAAATGAAAATTAAAATAGCAGTAGTACAGTTTGAGGTTAAGCTTCTTTCATCAGAAGAAAATATAAAAAGAGCAGAGAGATTTATCAAAAAAGCTTCTGGTTTAAATGCAGATTTAATTGTTTTTCCAGAGTATTTTCTAAGAGAGCCAGTATTAAAAAAGAGAAACTCTAATGAAAAAATTTCTAATTATAAAAAATACTTTCAAAACCTAGCTAAAAAATATAATATTGATATTATTCCTGGCTCTTTTATTGAGAACAATGGGAAGAAGAAATATAACACTTCTTATTACATTGATTCAACTGGAAAGATAATATCAAAATACAGGAAGATAAATCTATGGTCTTCTGAGAAAAAAGAGCTTGATGCAGGAAACAAAATTTGTGTTTTTAACACAAGATACGGGAAAGTTGGTTTGATAATATGCTGGGATTTGGCTTTTCCAGAAGTTTTTAGAAAAATGGAGGAAAAAGGAGTCAAGATAGTTATATGTCCAAGTTACTGGTGTTATGGCGACGCTGGAAAAGGGATAAAGTATGATAAAAACTCTGAAAGAAAATTCATTAATTCATTATGTATTGATAGAGCTTTTGAAAATGAAATTATTCTTGTATACTGTAATGCAGGAGGGAAATTAAATAATAAACAAATAAAAGATAAACTAATCGGCTCCTCTCAGATTACAGTTCCGTTTAAAGGTGCAGTAAAAAAACTAAGGCACAATAGAGAGATGATGTTTGTTCAGGAAGTTGATACTTCTATTTTAAAAGATGCAGAGAAGGCATATGCTATTAGAAAAGATATGAAGAATGATAAGAAGATTAAGGGTTAAATCTGCCCGCTCTGGACAAACTTTTTCATTGCCTGCTCAAGGATTATCTGCGGGGCAAACCCTTTTCTGCTGCACGCTTTCATAAAATCATCAAAAATAGCCTGGTCTATCATGTAGTCCATCTTTCTCTTCTTTGCTCCTGGTGGTGTTGCTGCCATGATTGAATATAATTATCTTTGTTTATAAATATGTTGTCAGGTTAAACTTCCAGAACAACTATAGAATTGATTTACTTTCCACCAAACATTTTTCTAAACCAGTTAAGGATTTTTTTCAACATTCCTTCACTTATACACTCTCCAGAAATACAGACATTGCTTGTGCATTCAAAATTATTATCGCATTTTTCAACATTTTTCAATTGAGAACTCATAATTGAATCCACACTGCAAAACATTCCATTGCTCCTAACACCTATTGGAAAACATTTTCTTTCATAAGAACATCCATATTTACAATCTTCAGTTGTAATTTCGCATTTTTCTTTGCATTTTCCATCAGAGCATAAAATTTTCCCAGCTTCGCATTTCTCTGCACATTCAATTATATTTCCAATTTCATCACACTTACAATTTTTAGGGCATGAAAATGTTTCTCTAGTAACCAAAAATGCTCCAGTTCTTGATTCATAATAATAATTTAAAAAAGATACTGTAAAACCTTCAACTTGTTTTTTCTCTCCTACATTCAAATTAAGAATAAAATGTTTTCTAACTTCATTGTTTACTACTATATCAACATTTAAAAGTGCTGTTGGTCCAGCAGCAGCACCTATACATTTTAAGATTTTTGTCGTAGTTGTTGTAGTTGGTGTCTCAGTTGTTTGAGTTGACTCAACTACCATTCCAGTAGCAGTTGCAACTTTACTTTCTATAGCTGCTGATGCTTCAGAGCTTAACGCTTCCTCTACACATTTGTAAGATATTAAATCTTTAAAAGTTATTTTCATTAAAGTCTTTTCATTTTCTAAAATTTTTACAGGTTGTCCAATATTTAACTTAAATTTTTCATTAAGGTTAGAAGATATTCCTTCTATATGATTGCAATCTACAGGACAAACAACAGAACACTTTGAAGGAGGAGATATACATTCTTTTCCAGCTTCGCATAATACAGCTGCAGAAACACAAATTTCTCCCTCTCCACTTTCACAAATTCTATTCCCACAAACAGGTTTTATTATAATTGGAGGACAAGTTGAACATATGCACTGTCCGTTATTAATTTCACATTTTGTAACTGTTCCATCATCGCATTTACTTGGCTGGCAAATTCCAATATCCTTACAATTAAATTTAGCATACCCTTCATTTCCATCAATAATAGTATAAGCATATCCTCCACAAGTTGATTTCCAAGTTATTTTCTCTCCTTTGTAGCCTGAAATATCTGTAACACATGTTTCAATTCCAGAGCAATAAGCTCTTGAATTTTGTTCAGCTGTATAACATTTTTGCAATTGAGTTGAACCAACAAAAACACATTTTACCTGCTCTTTAATTTCTTGTGTTCTATTTTCTATTTTAATACATCTCCCAATAGCTAAAGCAGGTCCTCCAGTAACTAATTGTGAAATTAATCCAAAACAGCAAGAAGTAGGCCCTTGTGAAACATCATTATAAATATAATTTCCTTCACTTGCACATCCCACAGTAACGGTTTCATTACTACAAACATTAGAACCACTAGCACATATTTCATTAACACAAGAATAAAAAATTCCACAATCAGAAGGAACAAATCCAACAGGATAACAATCTTCTTTTACAGTGCAATTAGTTTCATTGATAGCACTTATAAATCCAACCATGAATAAAACCAAAACAAATCCAAATACTAAACCTCTTTTCATAAAATTATAAAGAAATACAGTTTAAAAACATTCCTAAAATAGTCTAATTTTTTAACTTGGAATTTACACCCAAAGCAGAATGTTTCAGGTGACCACAAAAACACAAATGTAGTCACCTAATTCTTTTTTTATGAACCGCTAGATATCTTTTTAGAGAATTCTCATTCTAATATTCATAGAATAATATACCTCTACATATTTTATATTTTTCGGTTTTAGAAGTAATTGTAGTGGTACAACACCCGGTGCAAAATATAACTTTTTGTCTGGATTCTCCAACATTTTAAAATTTTATCTTCTCTTCATTTAATGTATCTAGTAGGAATTTAATTAAATGTCTTAAATTTCCATCTACTTGAGCTTTTTCTAAACATTCATAATAAATATGTTTTTTTGCATTTGGAATATTTATCATTGGAAATTTGCTCTTGTGAAGTATGAAATTCATTAGTAATCTTCCAACCCTTCCATTTCCATCAACAAATGGGTGAACTGTTTCAAAACCAGCATGAAAATAAGCAGAAATTATTAAAGGATGAAGTTTATCTTTATTTTTAGAATACCACGACAGAAGATTTTTCATCTCTCTAGGAACCTCTTCTGGTTTTGGAGGAAGCCAGTTAACACCCCTAATGTAAACTTGCAGTTTTCTATATTTTCCTATCTGATTTTGTAATTCTTGCTTTAAAGTGTTTTTCGCAATTAGTTTATGTAAATTTAATATAAATAATTTAGTAATGTCTCCTTTATAATTTAGGATATAATCAAAAGCTTCTTTATGATTAAGGCTTTCGTTTATCTCCCTTAAGGATTTTGCAGAAGGTACTCTGTTTTCAAATAAAAGTTGTGCAGTTTCCTGAAGTGTTAAAGTATTGCCTTCAATTCCCGTAGAATCATATGTGAATAAAGAACAAAAAGATTCATACTTATTTTCAATATTATCTTTAGATTCTTTTAGATAATTTTGTTTTATCTTATTAAGTTGTTTTAATTCATCTTCTGTTAAGAGATTGCTAAGCAAAACCAATTCCTTGTCAGCTTCTTTTTCCTTTTCAGCAAGTTTTTTTTTGTTTAAATCAACACCCAAGTATTTTCTCTCTTTTTCTATTTTCTTTCCTTTTCTGACAGATTTAACCCGATAATAATACTTTTTTCCTTTTACATTTTTAATCTCAGTGTATACCATAAGAAATATACGTCTACATCATTTATAAATCTTTCTGATATGTAGACACCACGCCCGGTGCAGGCTCAGAAAATATGAATTTTCTGGAACGCAAATTACAAAGCAATTTGCTGTAATCGAACCTGTAAGGAAGATTAAATTCAGCAGAATTAATATGGCTTCCAGCCATATAAACGCCCGGTGCAGGAATCGAACCTGCAGGCCCCGAGGGGCTCGGATTTTTACCAACTTCCCTTAGATATTTTTCTAAAGGAGATGTCGTAAGAAGAACACTTCAATCTCGTGAGAGTTGAAGTTGCCAAAATTCAGTAAGGAATTTTTAGCACTTGGTTCTTTTTACTTAGCAATCCGATGCAATACCACTATGCGAACCGGGCATGAATATAATATAAATTAGATGTTTTTAAAGATTTATTTTAATCCGATGCAATACCACTACCTTCAAAATGCAAATTTTGAATGGGACAGAGATTTTATAATCTCTGTATGCGAACCGGGCATGAATATAGGACAAATTAAGGAGTTTTAAAGTTTATCTTTTAACTAGATTATAGATTATATATCAAATAAAAACTTAAAAACAAAGATATTCCTATTTTAAGCATGATAGCAGAAAAAACAAGGCTTATTAGTAGTAGAGAAAAGAGCCATATTGCAGAATTTTTAGATATGGCAGCTTATGAAGCCAGGCATACTTTTATGGATGAAAAACAACTATTTCCTGGTTTTAGGGGGTTTATAGCAGAGGAAACAAAAGGTCACGAGCCTATTTCTGTTGAAGCTATACTAGTAAATGAGAAATATGATGATTTCTTAGTTCCCTCTTCTATGCTAAATCTTTTTTCAAGAACTTCAACTTTAGATATGTTGGAATATAAAAGAAAAAATACTAATTCTGGATTAGGAATAATAACTATTGGAAGCGATAAACCAGATATAAAAATTCCAGAAAATTATGGAAGTGTTCATCATTTCTCTTTATACTTTAATGAATTATTCTGGGAGGTTATGCAATGTCTGAATAGAGGAGTATCTCTATCAAATGTACACCAGATAGTTAAAAAAGAGTCTCCATTATTAAAAGATCTAATCAGAGATGATTTTATGTATAATTTAGGTATTGGAGAGAAATGTTCCCAGAGGCATCTAGCTTTATTTACCCTTGAAAATAGAGTTCTTAGTGAGAGAGATATAAGGCCAAGCAACATATTTTATCCTGAAGAGAGAATGATTCATACTGGAAAAGAATATTTATATAATTGGAGAGAATCTATTGAAGAGGCTGTTGAATATTCAGATAAATGGTATAAAGATTTTTTCAATGGAAGGGAGATGAGTAAACCAGATAAGGCACTTAAACTAATGGATTTAAGATATAATGAATCAGTGGATATTCTACCAGAACAATATAGGGAAATTGTCAGAAGTACTGAAAAAGAAGTGAAAGCTGTTTCTTAATCAGCTCTTCTTCTAACAGCTGAAACAAATATAATAAGTGTAATTAAAACAATAATTCCTGCTAGCAGATACATTCCAAACGTCTTTAGTTTTTCAGCAAATGTTTTTTCTCTTTCAGGAGTTATATTCTGGGTTTTTTTGTTCCCTAACTTTATAGTCTCTTCAGGTTGGACACTATCTAAATTACTCATTCCGATAGAGACTATTCCTCCGCCAGAGCTAGCAGGAGTCACACTCCTCTCTCTCTCCATAACACTTAAGTCTAGAGTTTTTGAATCTGCTAGAGCTTTATCCTCAAAGAATAAACTTACTTTTATTGGATATGATTTTTCAACAGCTGTTTTAGGTATCTCAATCTGGATTGTTACAGTATTGCTATCATCATCGTCAAATTCCTCAAGATCAAATGCCTCACTCTTCTTTGATATCTTTAACTCTGTATTTTCAACAACAAGATAAACTCCTTCCTGGCTATCAGCTCCGATGTTCCTCACATCTATTGTTAAGTCAACAAGGCTATTTTTTTCAGCTATCTCTGGGTTTGCAGTTACATCCTCTATAATCATTAATTCATCAGGTCTCTCTATTTCTATTCTAATATATGCCTCATTGCATAATTTAATATTATTATCTCCCTCTGCTAGGACAAAAATTGCAAACTCGTTATCTTTGATGTCTTGTGGAATTTCCATCTCTTCAAAACTTACTCTCTCGCTATCTCCACTGTCAACATCAACACTGTCTTTTATTTTTGCTATAATATTTTCTTTAGTTATGTCGTAAAGATATGCTGTTGTCTCAACATCAAGATCATCTGTATAGTTGTTTACAATTCTTGCTTCTACTTCTATTTTTTCTCCTATCTCAAAAGAGTCTCCTTCAGATGGGTCCTCTATTGTTACAATTAATCTCTGGTCAACTGCATCACACCTGTTAATATCGCTGAATCTAGGGGGTTCTTTTTCCTCTGTAACTTTTATCTGTATTGTTCTTGAGCCCTCTAATCCTGTAGAGTCTCTAACAACAAAAGTTACATCATAATTTCCTGCCTGAGTAAATTCAGGTATCCAGACAAAACTAGCAACTCCGTTAAGATTATCAGTGAAATTTGATCCTTCTGGTTTATTTGTGATATTAAATCTAAAAGTATCTCCTGCATCAGGGTCTGTTGCTGATATA
>JBBSXQ010000030.1:0-1259 GCA_038045725.1 Nanobdellota archaeon
GCAAGCTTTTTAGTGAACGCTGCTGGTTTGACTATATAAATATCTGGCCTTTATCACACTAACTACATCATCAACACCAAGATCTTCTAAATCAAGAGTATAATTACTAAAAGATTACCTTTTAGAGATATCATTAGGTAAAATAAAAAGTGTCGGAGATAAATTAGGATGTTTTAAAAAAGTGCAGTAAGTAAAAACAGGAGAAGGATTATCTCTACAACCTATTGAATATTTTTTTACTAATTTAGTTCCGTAAGTAACTATTGGTACTTTTAAAAAAATATCAGTGTCTTTTTTTAAATCAATAATACATCTCTCAATTAAATCAGAAAGTTCTTTATTATTAGCAACAAGTTTGTTATGTCCATTAGACTGTTTTACTAAAATATCCATGCTAACTTGTTATAATAAACATATTTAAACATTTATCTAGAACAAAAGCTATATAAACCTACCAGAAATATTAAAATTATGAAAAAAGGAAGAAAGATTTCAGGAGGAAGATACAAACAAAGCAGAAAAAAGAAGAAGTATGAGATAGCAGGGCAAAAAAGAATCGTAAAACTCGGTGAAGAGAGAAGAAAAACAAGAAAAATATCTGGTGGAAACATAAAAGTATTTTTAGCAAGTTTAAAAGAGATTAATATTCAGACAAAAGGAAAATCAAAAAAAGCAGAGATAAAAAATGTTATTGAAACCCCATCAAACAGGTTTCTTGCAAGACAGAAAATAATCACTAAAGGCACAATTCTTGAAACAAGTGTAGGAAAAGTAAGAGTAACAAACCGCCCTTCTCAGGAAGGCGTTATTAATGGTGTTTTGATTGAATAAAATTTCTCTTGACTTTTACCACTTTATAATACTATAATTACCCAAAGCTTTATAAATGGAAAACATTTATAAATGTTACGTTAAATTTATAAAGATAATACATCAAAAACATAATCTTCTTTAAAAAATGGCTGGTATGAAAAAATGTCCTGAATGCGGAAGCATAAACCTCACTTATGACTCTCATCTTGGAGAGATAATCTGTAATGATTGTGGGCTTGTCGTCGAGGAAAAAATGGTTGACACAGGGCAGGATTTACAGGGAAAATTCGACAAAAGCGAAAAAAAAGGCAGAGGTGGAGCTCCAATAAGTATGCAGAAATTTGACAAAGGACTTACAACAAATGTTGGAGAAATATCAGATATCTATAAATTAGAGCCTGGTCAGACAAGAAAATTCTTAAGATTAAAAAAATGGCAGGAAAGAG
>JBBSXQ010000031.1:0-1592 GCA_038045725.1 Nanobdellota archaeon
ACTTCTTCAGTTTAAATATTTATATTTCCTTTAATTTCCTTAATCTCTTCATCTATAGAGACATTAAATCCTATTATAAGCGAGTCTATCTCATTAATGTCAAGATTTGCTTTTGCAGATATTAAATCATTCTTGTTTATGTTACCTATTCCTGCCTTTAAAACAGGAATATTGCTTTGTTTTAATAAAAAGAGAAGAGCTTCTAAACTTCCAAGAGAGTCTGCTTTTATAATTATTCCTTGTTTTTCTGTTTTTATGCTCTCACCAATCTCTTTTTTAAAAATTTCACCAATCTCTTTTTTGTTTTTGTTGTATTTTACAAAAGGCATTCCTGGAAGAACATCAATTTTCTCAACTAACTGAATCTTAAGCCCTGTTGAGGCAGTGACTTTTTCTTTTGGAGTAAACTTAGCACATATTGGCTCTATCTCTTCAAGAACTCTTATTTTTGTCACAATAGGATTTCCATTAAGGTCTGCGACAGCTATCTCATCATTTCTTGACAGCTCTCCATCATATAATATTGCTTCAATATAACTTATTGCTCTCTCTTTTTTTATCTCAAGCATAATCCCTCTTGCCTCTTTTCCAAGCACAAGCCTCTTTTCAAGGTATTTTTGACTTAAACCACATAGCATCATTATAATTTCTGGAATTCCCTCTCTTGTCTTTGCAGAGCACGGGACAAGAGCAATCTTTTTTGTGAAGTCAGTTATGTTAAAATATAAATCAGCATCAAAATCATATGAATTTAATGAGGCTATAAGAGTCATATATCTCTCGTTAAATATCTGCCTTACACTGCTGTTCTGAGATTCAATGTTTAATCTTAAATCATCATTTAATTTTCTCCAGCCAGAAATATTGTCAATTTTGTTTAAAGCTATTAAAAAAGGAGTTTTATTTTTTTTAAGTATCTGTATTACTTCTGATGTCTGAGGTTTTATTCCCTCATTTATATCTATAACTAAAACTGCTAAATCTGCAAGGCTTCCACCCCTTTTTCTTAGATTTGTAAATGCTGCATGTCCGGGAGTATCAATGAGCAAAAATCCAGGAATGTTTAGTTTTATTCCTGATTTTTCAATTAGAGGGCAGGCTTTTTTCAGCTGATTAATAGGATATAGGGTAAAAGAAATTTTCTGGGTTATTCCACCAGCCTCTTCATCCTGAACACAGCTGTCTCTAAGACAGTCAAGAATAGATGTCTTTCCGTGATCAACATGCCCACAAACTGTTATAATTGGTTGTCTTGTTTTTGATTCCATGTATAAAACCAAGAACTATAATATTTAAACTTTTTATTTTTAAAAAATTTTAATTTCAGGTTATATTATAATATATTCTATTCTGAAGAGAAAGGTATAAAAACTTAATTTGATATTAGAGAGTATAAGAAAGAGGATGAAAAAAAGAGGATAAAATGAGTACTATTCCAATATATTATGACATACCTATTATGGTATTTTTAGTACTTACCTTCTATACTATTTTTGAGCTTAAAAAAGCAAAAACACAGCTAGGAAAAAGTCCTGTTGCAGATTCGTTCAGCGGGGTGATTTCTGCCACGAGTTTTCTTGTTTTATGGGGAG
>JBBSXQ010000032.1:0-2446 GCA_038045725.1 Nanobdellota archaeon
ATATTTGGACCCTGTCCAGCTTCACCTCCAAATAGAATACTTATCTTCATTTTAATACCTAATTTATGTAATATTTAAATATGTTGCTTAGCAGTTTTATTCACTTCAATAATATTTATATAGAATGATTTTACTGTTTAAATATGCCAAAATTCGCCCATATTTCTGATGTGCACCTTGGAGGGTGGAAGCAACAGCCAATGCAGGATTTGAACTTCCAGTCATTTAAGATGGCTATTGATACCTGTATAAAAAGAAAAGTTGATTTTGTCTTAATATCAGGAGATTTGTTTGATTCAGCCTACCCGCAGATTGAGGTTTTAAAAAACACTTTTTCAGAATTTAAAAGACTAAAAGATGCAAAGATTTTATGCTTTATAATAGCAGGTTCACATGACTACTCTGTTTCAGGAAAAACATTTTTAGATGTATTAGAAAAAGCAGGATTCTGTAAGAATATATCTAATTTTGAGAATGTGTCTGAAAAGATAATCCTAAACCCAACAATTTATGGGGGTGTTGCTATTTATGGGTATCCTGGAAAAAAATCAAGTCTAGAAATAGATGATTTAAGAAGGATAAAATTAAATGACTCTCCTGGAATGTTTAGGATTTTTATGCTACATACTACAATTGACAAGGCAAAAGGAAGTCTTCCAATTGATTCAATAGAGGCTGATCTCCTTCCCAAAGCAGATTATTATGCTCTAGGACATTTACATATTGACTTTCAGTATAAAAATTTTATTTACCCCGGACCAATATTCCCAAATAATTTTCAGGAGCTTGAAGACCTGAAATACGGAAGTTTTTATATAATTGAGACTAACTCCCAAAACAAAGAGATTCGCCTAGAGAAAATAGAGCTAAAAATTAAAGATGTTGAAACATTTGATATTGAGTTAACAAACGCACTTAATGCTACTGATAAAATCATTTCTGAGATTGAAAAGAGAAATATCACAAATAAAATAGTTCTCTTGAGAATAAGAGGTGAATTGGAAAAAGGAGAGAGTTCAGATATTAAATTTTCACGAATAGAAGATTTTATAAAACAAAAACAAGCATATTTTTTACTCAAAAATACACATGACTTAAAACTAAAAGAAGTTGAAATGGAGATTGATATTAAAAATTCTGAGAACATAGAAGAGGAGACAGTTAAAATTTATTCTGAGAAGAATCCTTCTGATTTTAACAAGCTAATTCCAGAACTGATAAATGCTCTATCAGCAGAAAAATATGAGGGTGAGACATCTGAAACCTTTTCAAATAGGTTAATGGAGGATACTAAAAAAATCTTGAATTTTTAAAATGCTGCTAAAAAAAATAACTCTTGAGAATATAAGAAGCTACGAGCATCAAGAAGTCGAGTTTCCAAAAGGTTTTACGCTCTTGTCAGGAGATATTGGTTCAGGAAAAACATCTATTCTTCTTGCAATAGAGTTTGCACTATTTGGTCTTCAGCCAGGCCAGAAAGGAGCATCTCTTTTAAGAAATGGTTCAGAAAACGGAAGAGTTGCAATAGAACTAGAAGTTGATAATAATAATATATTTATTGAGAGAAGCCTGAAAAAAGCAAAAACCATCTCTCAGGATAACTGCTCTATAACAATAAACGGGGAGAAAAAAGACATCTCTGTGCTTGAACTTAAAAATCAGGTTTTAGAGATACTAAACTACCCTAAAGAATTCTCAAAAAAACAGAATATTCTCTATAAATTTACAGTTTATACACCTCAAGAGGAGATGAAACAGATAATTCTTCAGGATCCAGAAACAAGAATAAATACTCTAAGACATGTTTTTGGAATAGACAAATACAAAAAAGTTCTTGAGAACACAGCTATCATATCTTTAAGATTAAGAGAGGAGAGAAGAATGAAAGAGGGAGCAACAATTAATCTTGAACAGGACAGATTATCCAGGTTGTCAAAGGAAAACGACCTTGAGACAAAATATAGTAATTTATCTTCAATTGAAAGAGAGTTATTTCTAAAAAAAGATATTAGAAAGAAAATCCAGGAAGAAAAAGAAGAGATATCTAAAAAGATAGAGGAGAGAGACAGACTAAGGCAAGAGGTCGAGAAGACTAAAATAATCATCTTTAATAAAAAAGAAACTCTTTTGGGTAATACTAAAACAATAGAGAGGATTAAACTTCAGATTAAGGAGTTAAATTCCCTAAAATTTGATGAATCAAAAATCCTCTCTTTTGAAAAAGAGATAATTTTATTAAAAAAAGAAAAAGATTTTCTAAACGAGAAAAATTTAGAAATAAGCTCAAAAATAGCTTCTATCAAATCAAAAAATGAAGATAATAAAGGATTAGAGAAAAAAATTTCAAGTTTTGAGATATGTCCTACATGTCTTCAGAATGTAGAGTCAGTCTATAGAGCAAATGTATTGAACAAATTACACTCAGATACTGTAGATAATAATAAAA
>JBBSXQ010000033.1:0-6021 GCA_038045725.1 Nanobdellota archaeon
ATGACTGTCGGGTGTATCTTTTTGTCAAGAAGCTTCTCTGCATTTTCCAGAAGTTTTCCAGCAATCATAACTGCTGTTGTTGTTCCATCTCCAACCTCACTCTCCTGGGTTTTTGCTATCTCAACCATCATTTTTGCAGCAGGATGCTCAATCTGCATCTCATCAAGAATTGTAACCCCGTCATTTGTAACAATAATATCATTTGAAGGAGAGACAAGCATCTTATCCATTCCCTTAGGCCCAAGAGTAGTCTTAATCATCTCAGATACCATTCTTGCTGCAAGAATATTGTTTCTCTGTGCATCTTTGCCAATAAGTCTCTGTACATCTTCAGGCATAAGCACTATTGGTTTATCTGACATTTGCTTTATATTCCTCCTGCAAATGACAGGCTCAAAAATTTCTTGTTTTTGTTGTCTGACATATCTACCTCTTTAATTTAATATCTTTATTTAATTTATCTATCTTTTCACAACTAAATTCATAAGTTACTCCCTTATCAGCTAGAAGTAATCTCTGGAATTTTTTTATTTTGTCTTTTCCAAAATCATAACTTCCAAAATTAGAGATATCCATTGAAGGGTAATTAAACAATCTTTCTAATGCTATACAAGAGTATTCATCCCACTTAGAGGGGTCATCCCTAGAAGTGTATTTTATAACAACTCCTCTTATAAGTCCACCAACATTTAGAATTTTCTCATTCCCTTTAATATTCGTTGGGTTATTTTTAGTTAATAATTTGACAAAAGAATCATAAATTTTGCAACTAGGACTATCCATACAATATATTAGTTTTCTAGATTTTTCTGCCATTTTATCTTAACAAATTAACACCCTATTAATTTAATATTATGAGATTTTAATTTTTTATTTAAATAGGACTTAACATTGTTTACTCCTCTAAGAGTATCTCCAAAGATAGTCAGGAGATAATCAGAGGGGGGATTAATCAAGATAGATGCAGAACCTAAATAATAAACTTCTGTTTCTCTAATTAGTTTAGTATATCCAACAGGTGCTTTAAGAGGTTTATAATCTTTATTTATCAGTTTTTTTAATAATCCCGATTCACTGTTTGACTTTAGACTCCTGTATCTTCTTATTACCATTTTATCTTTTTATATTGATATTTAATTCAAACTTTTCATTACCATACTTCTTTAAAACTTCTTTGTAGACATCATTAATAGTCCTTTTTCCGTGGCTTGGTAAGAGAGGAAATCCTTCTGAATAGGAGTTATAAACAATCTTTTTATCATAAACAGTATTTTTATCATCCATTATAATTCCTTTCTGAGTAAATACTTCTTTCTTATCAATTAATAACTTTATCTCAAGTTTTGCCATTTTTTATTTATCAAGATGATTTATATATAAAAGACCTATTATAGTTTTGTTTTGAAGGTAAAGTGCCTTGCTAACATAAAGATTTGCTAGGGTATAATTTCCGTCTTCTTTCTCTGCCTTTTCTGATAATCTAAACCACTTTTCAGACTCTTCTTTATCAGTATTCAGCATTTTCTCAAGTTCGTCTTCAAACTCCTCTTTTTTTGTGTCCTTATTAGTTTTTTTAGAAAGTTTATTAAGATCCATCTTTATATCTCAAAAACACCTTATTTAAAAATTGTTGTAGTCTAAAGAATAAGTGTCAATCAAGACAAGATTTATAAGTAAAACCTATCTACAAGAGTTATGAGTGATATAGTTGTTGCAGATATCATGACAAGAGACCCTGTTATCATCTCTCCTGATACAAATCTTCTTGAATGTGCAAAGAAAATGGTTAAAGAAGATGTTGGTAGCTTATTGCTAGTAAGTCAGAAAAGACTTGTCGGGTTTATTGACCAGCATGACATATTATGGGCTCTTGTAAAAAAGTCAAAAGAAGATCTCCCTAATATTAAGGCAATTGACATTTCTCCAAGAAAGATAGCAGTTATAAAGCCATCTGCAACAATACAGGAAGCAATATCAAAAATGAAAAAATTAAGGTTTGAGAGGCTCCCGGTAATTCTTGATGGGAAACTTGCAGGAATAATAACTGTTAAAGATATACTTAACTTTCACCCAGAGTTTTATCCAGAGCTTGATGAACTTGCAGAGATAAGAGACGAGGGAAAAAAACTTAAGAGAGTAAAACAGGCAAAAACAAGAGAGTTTGCAAATGAGGGAGTTTGTGAAGAATGTGGAAGCCCAGATGTTCTATCCAGAGTAAACGGAATGCTTATCTGTGAATCCTGCAGAGATTCAATGTGAGATAAATCCCTATCAAAAAGTCCCTCTTAGTATAAACTTGCTTACTCTGTTCGCAAATTAATATAATCTGTTAATTCTGAAACATCTATGTTAATAAAGAGTATAAGATATATAGATAGTTCTCCTCAATGAGAAAACTATTTAAACAATATTAAGCTTATTTTGTAAAATATTATAAATGAACCATGGCAGAAAAAGACACAATATTTTCAAGCAAGATAAAATACAATGGAATATTCTCTTTTCAGGATTTTTATAAATTTTGCTATGACTGGCTAAAAGATGAGACTGGATTAGATATGTCTGAAGGAAAATATGCTGAAAAACTAACTGGTGACTCAAAAAACATAGATGTTGAGTGGAGTGGTTCAAAAAAAGTCACTGATTATTTTAAGTTTGAAGTAAAAGTAGCATTCAAAATAACTGGTCTAACTGTTGTTGAAATAAGCAATGGAAACAGCAAGATAAAGACAAATAAAGGAAGTGTAGAGGTAAGCACAAAAGGAATTATTATCAGAGATTATCAGGGAAAATTCGATACAAATGCTTTTAACAAGTTCCTAAGAAGTATATATGAAAAATGGGTTATTAAGTCCAGAATAGATGCTATGGAAGGAAAACTAGCTGGAGATTGTGATGAATTTCTTGCCCAGGCAAAAGGATATCTTGATTTAGAGGGAAAAAGATAAACTATCTTTAAAAAATTCTCGTCGAGAATATCATAAACCACCTCGATTATCTTAATATTTAACATACCGAAATACTTATATACGTATTTCTTTTATTTCTGTAATGAAGAATAAATTAATTTTTGTAACAATTGTCTCACTAACTATTTTATTAGTATCTTTAATCTCTGCTATTAATTTAAATGTTGAAAAAGTAAGTGAAAACGAAGTGTTAATTCCTGAAACAGGAAATCCTGCAGTATTTACACTAAAAATAACTAATCTTGGAGAACCGCAAAATTTTGAATTCTATAATCTTCTCGGGCTTAGAATGTTCCCTGTAGGAAAAGTGCCTATAGGAGGTATGGAAAAAAAAGAGATAGAATTAAAGGTCTTGCCAATAGGAGAGTTTAATTATAAGGGGCTTTACACTTTTGAGTATTTTATAAGAGGGGATGATTCTTCTGAAATAAAAAAGACATTGACTTTTAAAATAATTGAATTAAAAGATGTTTTTTCAGTTGGTTCTGGAGAGTTTTATCCTGATTCAAACTCTGTTGATATATACATAAAAAACAATGCAAATTTTAATTTTGAAAATTTAAAGATTGACTTCAGTTCATCTTTCTTTAATGTTAAAGAGGAATTTTCTCTTAAGCCATATGAAAAGAAGACAATTACTGTTCAGCTTAACAAGGAAGATTTTAAAAAAGTAATGGCTGGTTACTATACTCTAAATGCAAATATAAAAGCAGGTGAGGTTGAGACAGATGTTGATGGAGTTATGAAATTCCTGGAAAAAGATATTGTAACCTCGACAAAAAAAGAATACGGGTTAGTGGTAAATACTCAGACAATAACTAAGACAAATGAAGGAAATGTAATAACCAAATCTGAAACTCTTATTAAGAAGAATATAATCTCTAGATTATTCACAAGTTTTTCTCCTGAACCTAACTCTGTTGAGAGACAGGGAATTGATATTTATTACTTCTGGAGTAAAGATGTAAATCCTGGGGAAAAATTTGAGATAATTGTAAAAACAAACTGGCTCTTACCTCTGTTGCTAATACTTTTAATTGTAGGAATAGTGGTAGTAGCAAAACAATACACAAAAACTAATTTAGTTATGAGCAAGAATGTATCTTTTGTAAGAGCTAAGGGAGGAGAATTTGCTCTTAAAGTATCAGTAATACTAAGTTCAAAGAAATATATTGAGAGAATAAAAGTAACTGACAGACTTCCACCACTTGTGAATATCTATGAAAGATTTGGCGGGGAGAGACCTTCAAGAATTAATGAAAAAGCAAAAACACTTGAATGGGATTTTGACAGACTAATGGCTGGAGAGAAAAGAGTTCTCTCGTACATAATTTACTCAAAAGTAGGGGTTGTAGGAAAATTCGCGCTTCCATCAGCAGTAGCAATATACGAGAAAGATGGAAAGATTTGTGAATCAGAATCAAACAGAGCTTTCTTTGTAACAGACCAGATTAGAAAAGGCGAGGATTAATCCCTATAACAAATTTTAAAAACAAACTAATTCTCATTTAATCAATCCCCGCGTAGCTCAGTGGTTAGAGCGTCTGGCTGTAGCTTATAATGCTAAGATAGATATTCCAATAGGAAATTAGATGAAATCTGAAAAGCCATAATCTCAAACAGAACCCGGAAGATCGCAGGTTCAACTCCTGCCGCGGGGATTTTTTATTTATGGTAAAATACTTTCTTAATAACCAAATTTTCTCTCATAGTTCTTATGATCCATCCATTCCAAGATAATTGAAATAACAATTATTCCATCTTTACCAACACTATAAATCAATCTCCAACCTTTAGGCAAATTATACTTCCAGAGATTATCTATATTATATTTTTGAACATACTCCCTGGGAAATAAATCTTTTTTAATTTGTATTCCCATAAAAGCATCTTGTTTTAAATCATCAATTGCACGAGATATCCACTTATGAAGTTCTTTCTCCTCTGTCTTAGAATTTTTTAATTTATTGTATGTTTCTTTAAGTTTTTCATCTGCAAAATAAACATCTGATTTCATTTTATACCTTTAAATCTTTTCTTGCAAGATATTTCTTTACAAGAGCAGGATTATATATCCATGCAAGTTTTTCTTCTTTATCCATTGCTATCTTTCCAGAATAAATCAAATAATCAATTATAACACAAAATGTCTGATAAATCATTTTTCTTGGAAGATGTTCCCATAATGCCTTTTTCTTGTAAGTTCCAGAGTTTTCTCTAATAAATTCTTCCACCATCAAAACAGTTTCCAAATTGGGATAATGTATTATATTTTTCCTTACTCTAAATTCCTTTAACATGGTTATACATATTTGTATAACTATATAAACTTTGTGATTTTGATACCTATGCAAAACCAGATTTAAAAGCTTATGAGAAATTTTTAAAAGAACTTAGGTTCTAAACAAAAATCCTTAAAAACAAAAGATTCCTTGAGTATTTATGAAAAAGGTGAAGAAAAAAGAAAAAAGTGATAACAAGATTATTCTGATATTTCTAATTACAATGATTTTATCAGCAGTTTTTGTTCTTGGAGCAGAGAATAAATCATATCAAGAAAAAATTAATCAAATGAATTCATTTTCTTCAGTTTTCTGGTGGACAATAGGAATAGTTTTATTTGTATTAATAATTCTTATTATAATATGGGCAATTGGAGAACTTTACAGGAGATAATGTTTTCTCTTATTGTAGTTAATTGATACATAATAAAACCATCCTCTTAATAAAAATATAATAATCGTCGTAAAACATCTATCTGATAATATCCTCTAGAGAATAGAAGAATTTAAAAAAGCAAATTACATCATAAAAATAGGTAAAAAAGAGGTAAAATGACAAAAACAGAGGTCTATGAAGAGGAAGACCCCCTTGATAACGTCATCGATGACTTAGGTCTTGATGATTAACTTATTTTTTCTTTTTTTATTTTTTTAATCTCAATAAAAAATTATTATTATCCTTATCCAGCTCGTTAGAGTTATAATCTATGACAAATTTTAAAACATCAACATCAGGACTTTTAATCCAAAAATTTCTTAATCTAATTGAC
>JBBSXQ010000034.1:0-1145 GCA_038045725.1 Nanobdellota archaeon
AAAGACAATCTTTTTTTGTTATAAAACTACATGCTCTTTCAATTCCATTATCTACAACACACGCTCCTTTTGAAGAAGATGTTGCACTCGCAATACACTGTATTTCGCTGTTTATGTCTGTTCTGAAATCAATCTCTAGTCCGTATACTGAAGCAAGTCTTTTACATCTTGTTTGTGAGACAAATGCTGCCTGGTCTCCTATTAAACAACATCCCAGGGAGCACTGAGGTATCTCGCATTTAGCACTATCTCCCCATAATCCTCCATTGTCATTGCATACTTTTTCAGGAGTATTTTCCATACATGTTCCTTCTTTGCTATCATAACAACAACCTAACTTGCAGTAAGAAGTTGCCTCGCATGAAGCAGGAATTTTTCTGTATTTATCATCACAGCTTGTTGAGGGGGCATTCTGACACCATGCTCCGCTTTTTGTTTTCTCGCAACAAAAAGATTGCTCAATTGAACTAATGAATGTCAGACTGCCGATTAATATAATTCCAAGGATAAAAATAATTAATTTGTTTTTCATTTCTCTTGTTTTATGATTTTTTTTATATTTTCTTTTAATTTAGGCAAATCATCTTTTACAACCTTCCAAATTGATTCTAAATCAACTCCAAAATAATGATGAATCAACTTATCTCTTAATCCAGCAATTTTTTGCCATTCAACATAAGAGTATTTCTTTCTAAAAGATAAAGGTATATTTTTTGTTGCTTCACTAATAATCTCTAATCTCCTAATTATAGCATCACTTAAGTCTGTATTTTTTAAGAAAACTTCCATCTGAATATGTTTTAATGATGACTCTATACTTTCTATATTCTTTAAAATATGTTCTATAAATACTATTGGTTCTTTTGTCATATTATTCTCACTTCCTCATTTAATATTCTTCTTTTTAATAAAGGATTTATGCTTCTATATGTCAACATATCAACTTTCTTTTTTAAGATTTTTTTAAGCTCAATTTCCATACCTATCAAATCAAGCAAGCTTCCGTCAAATTCTACAAGTATATCTATATCACTATTTTTCTTTTGCTTTCCTGTTGCATATGAACCAAATATTCCAGCTTTTTTTATACCTTCTTTTTTCAATACAGGTAAAATTTTTGTTTTAATTTTTTTAATTTCTTCTTT
>JBBSXQ010000035.1:0-4810 GCA_038045725.1 Nanobdellota archaeon
AATATTAATGTAAATACTTATCCTAAACCCGGAAAAAATCTTGCAGAAGATATCCAGGATTATATACTTTCAAAATACAAGAGTCTTGATTGTTCTGGAGGGTGTAATATTCCCGTAAGATTCACTTCAAAAATAAATCAAAATATTAATCTAAGCAATTTAATTTTAAATTATAATTCTAATTTGGGAGCTGTTTCAGAAAATAAATTTTATGACTCCTCTGAAACACCCTCTTTAGTAAGTTCAAATTTTCAGAAGATTTATTTAAATCCAGGGAATTTCTCTGTTTTATCAAGTTATGGAAATGTAACTTATGGATTTAATCTTAAAGGTTCACATGTATTCTCTGAAGAGATAACTATAACTACTGTTCCCGTAATAACTGCATTAAGCCCTGCAGAGACAGCATCAATTTTTCCAACAAAATTTGAAGTTCTTGTTTCAGATGGAAATATAATTCAATACACTTGGGATTTTGGTGATAATACTTCTAAGATTATTACTTCAACAAACAGAGTAACACATACTTATAACAAGATTGGGAAGTATAAATTAAAAATAACTGTTACTGGATCAGATCAAAAAGTTTCGTCAAAGTTTTTTAATATAAATGTGATTTCTTCAAAAAATATGATAGAACCAACCTTTAGTAAAATAGAGAAAAATTTAAATGATCTGTCTCTGGAAATAAAAAACTTTGACTCTTTCTCTCAGGATAATCTTAAGTTGATTTTGAATTTAGAAGATTCTACTGACAAATTAAAGAGTCTTAAAAGAGAGTATCTTGTTGCATATAGTGAGGAAGATTATACTAAGATAGCTGAGAGTTTATTAAAATTAAATGTCCCAAAATCAGTTAAATTAACTAAGATGTCTAATTATATATCCTTTCATAATAATAGGGAAATAATAAATCTTGATTCTCTAACTGCTGTTGGAGGTAGATATAACTCCAGCGACAAAGAAGATTATTTAGATTCTATTTTGAATTGGAATCAGAAGAATTTAAACTCTCAGATAAAATTAGAAGAGTACTCTGCTTTTTATGAAAATGGTTCTGAAAAGATTATTTTAGATGTTTTTGATATGAAATTAGAAGAAAAAGCTTCTGTAGGTTACAGCTATTATCTTTTTATTAAAGAATTAAAAGATATTAATTTTAAAGAAGACTATTCTGAAAGCAGAGATTTAGGATATGTTTTTATTGAAATTAAATCTAAAGAGAGTAATTTTGTTTTTTCAACAACAGAAAGCATAGCAATCTTAAAACTTCCATTATTTTTATCACCTCCTCTTAACAAACTGACTCTCTCAAAAAATAGTATAGATGATGATAGTTCATCAAAAAAATGGATTTATTTTCTCTTATTTTTCCTTGTGATATCTATAGGTATTTTCTCATATTTTATATTAAGAAAATGGTATAAAACAAGATATGAAACCTATTTGTTTAAAGATAGAAATAATCTTTATAATTTATTGATCTATATAGAGGGCGAGAGAAGAAAAAAAAGAACTGACAAAGAGATTAGAGATAAACTTAAAAGAGCAGGATGGAATTCAGAACAAATCACATATGCAATAAAAAAACATGCTGGCAAAAAAACAGGAATGATATAAGAAATATAATTTTTAGTATACAAAAGTTTAATAAACCTTATTTAATATTCTATAACATGGTGATAAAAATTTTTAAGAATTTTATAAAGAGAGTTTTTTCCAATATTTTTAGGGACAAAAAGAACATAAAACTAGGGTTTTACGGGCCACCAAATTCTGGAAAAACAAGCCTTGTGAATAGGATATGCAAGGATTTTACAGGAGAGGAGATTGGAAGTGTAAGCAAGATTCCTCATGAGACAAGACATGTACAGTTTAAGGAAAAAGTAGAAATAGAGTATAAAGGAAAGAAGATTATCTTCAAGATGATTGACACCCCAGGGATAGCTACAAAAATAGACTATGAGGACTTCCTAAAATATAATGTTAAAAAAAAGGATGCTAAAATAAGAGCAAAAGAGGCAACTCAGGGAGTTATTGAGAGTATAAAATGGCTTGATGATATGGATATTGTAGTGGTTGTTCTTGACTCTACTGAAAATCCGTATAATCAGGTTAATATTACAATAATTGGCAATCTTGTTGCAAGAAAAATCCCTGTTTTAATTGTTGCAAATAAGATTGATTTAAGGAAGTCAGATATTAAGAAAATAGAATCTGCTTTTCCAGAGTATGATGTTGTAGGAATAAGCGCAAGATACGGAAGAAATTTAGAGGAGTTTTACGAATCAATTTTTAAATTATCTAAAAAAGTTTAAAATATAAAAATTTTATCAGATGACAGCCAAAAACAAAAGAAGAGGTGAATTAGGGAAGATAAAAGGTTTTTCTATTCAGTTTCTTCCATATTCTGAAATTAGGGACCTTAATGGAACAGACAGGATTAAAAAAATTTTAAACATAGTTTTAGGAAATAATATTCTAATCTTGCAGGGAAGATTAAGATCTGAAGAAGAAGCTAGGCTTATAGGAGATACAATGGCTATGGTTGGACATATTAAGAATTTTAAAGGAATAGAACTAGCAGTAATTTCAGGAAATGGAGATGATGGATTTCTTGAGAAAATGAGAAAAGGATTAGTAAATGCTATCAATAGGGGAGATTTTGGAGCTATAACAATAATTGGTCCGGCAACAATTGTAAAAGAGATAAAAAGAAATCCCAGAAAAATTGAGTTGTTATTAAGTAAATGATTTGTTAATTACAAAAACTCAAAAAATATGTTAAGGTAAAACAGCAAAGTTAGTAACTTACTACTATTTAATAATTTACTTTTTTACATTAAGGATTATCATATGTCTACGAACAAAGTGAGTAGGTAATTATTTTTGTTAAATTTTTAAGTAGTTAATATGTTAAGTTGTAAGCTAAACTTAACAGCATGTAAAAGTTTATTAATAAGATTCTTTTTCTTTATATATGTCACATCAGTGTGTTCATTGCGGGGAGGTTTATCCTCCAGGTAGTAAAGAATTACTAGAGGGGTGCAAAAAATGCAATAGCCATTTTTTCTTTTATATTAGAGATGACCAGTTAAACAGGATAAAAGAGAGATTTGTTGAGATAAATCCAGAAGAAAAAAAGCAGGTTGAGAAAGACATAAGGGAAATGGCAGGTATTACTGAAGAAGAGACTCCAGTTATATTAGATATTGAATCTATAAGGGTTACAGGTGCAGGAAAATTTGAGATTGACCTTGTTAAGTTATTCAGAAGAGATATGCCTCTTATCTACAAGCTTGAAGAGGGGAAATACATAATTGACCTTGCATCAACACTTAAAAAAAGTACAAAAGAACTAAAGGAGATTAGAGATCCGTATGAAAAAGAAAGAGGAAAAGATTAAAGATATTTTAAAAGAGGTTTTAGAGGAGATAACTCCATCTAAGCAAGAGTTAGATGAAATAAAATTCGAACTTTCTAACTTTCTTAAAAAACTTACTAGTTCAATTAAAAATTCAAAGATAAATGCAGAGATTTTTGTTGGAGGAAGTTTTGCTAAGAACACTTTTATAAGAAAAGGCCATTATGATATAGATATTTTTTTAAGATTTGATAAGAAATACAAAGAAGAGGAAATATCTAACCTAACGGAGAAGTCATTAAAAATATTTAAAAATGTCTTAAAAATCCATGGTTCACGCGATTACTTTAAAATAAAAATTAAACCATCACTTTTCTTTGAGATAATTCCAGTTATCAAAATAAACCACCATAAAGATTCAAAAAACACAACAGACCTTTCATATCTTCATGTAAAATACACAAGTAAGAAGATAATATCAAAGAAAATTCTTGATGAGATAAAGATATCAAAGGCATTTTGTTATGCAAACAACTGTTACGGAGCAGAATCTTATATAAGAGGGTTTTCTGGTTATGCTCTTGAATTGTTGGTTTATTATTATGGTAGTTTTATTAATTTTGCAAAGGCAATTTCAGAGGCAAAAAAAGAAAAAATTATAGTGGATATAGAAAAAGATTACAAAAATAAGAGAGATATCTTAATGAACTTAAATAGTTCAAAGTTGCAATCTCCAATAATCCTTATAGACCCTGTTCATAAGCAGAGAAATGCTCTGGCTGCACTTTCAGAAGAAAAATTTGAAGTATTTAGAAGGGAAGCTGCAAAGTTTTTGAAAAACCCCAGTAAAAAATCATTTGAAATTAAAAAAGAAGATATTCAGCAATCTGAGATAAATGCTAAAAAGAAAAAGCATGATTTTGTTTTAGTAACAATTAAAACAGATAGGCAAGAGGGAGATATTGCAGGAAGCAAGCTCTTAAAATTCCACAATCATTTAACTAGCGAGATTAAGAGATTCTTTGATATCAAAGATTTATGGTTTGAGTATGATGGAGAGAAAACAGCAAGATGCTTTTTTGCAGTTACAAGAAAAAAGGAAGTTATCCATAACGGTCCAGATATAAGAGATAAAGAAAATTTAAAATCTTTTAAGAGAGAGCATAAAAAAACTTTCATAAAAAACAATAAGATTTATGCAAAAGAAAAGATTAACTTTAATATAAAACAATTTATTAGGTTGTGGAGTGAGAAAAACAGCAAAAAATTAAATGAAATGAGTATTAAGAGTCTGGATTTTTAGTGAGATTTTCTTTGAGATTTTTTTCTATTAAACGAGAAAATAAGACCTGTTCCTCCAATTAGAGTAACAAGTCCTCCACCAGCAGAATGAGTCATAATATCAATACCATGTTCAATATTTTTTTTATTATAATATCCAATTTT
>JBBSXQ010000036.1:0-1903 GCA_038045725.1 Nanobdellota archaeon
ATACCCGTGATTTGGATAATAATAAAATATTTAGCAAATCAACTAATGTGTATGCTGTCTTATCAGGAGATATAATAAATCAGGATGCAAGAGTAGAAAATGGAAGAGTTGAAGTAAAATTAGAATATTATCCTAATTCAACAGGAAAATATGAAGTCTTTGATTATCAGAAATACTATGTGAATATTGAACCAAGAGAGAGTTATTCTTTTCCTAGTGAAGAGCTGAATGTATCCTGGAAAATCCCTTCTAATGCAGAACTTGGAAGATATAGGTTTTATATTAAACCCTCTTTTAATGCAAAGGAAAAGACACCAAAAGAAATTTATTTTAATTTAACAGAGTGAATTATTTCTAGAATAATCTCTCCCACAAAATACTTAAAAATGCAACTTCCTCGTAGTTATTATAAGCGGGAGTGCCGGAGTGGTCAAACGGACGAGATTAAGGCTCTCGTGGCTTAGTGCCTACAAAGGTTCAAACCCTTTCTCCCGCATAAAAATCTTTAGAATATTAGTTAAAAATATCTTAATATTTTCTAGAATCACTTACTTACAACCTTTGAAACTTCAGAGAGGTCTTTCTTGAATTCATTAATTGCTCCTCTAAACATGTCTTCAGTATCTATCTGACCAAAAGATTCAAGAGTTATTACTAATTCATCTGTAGGCTCAATTATTATAGAATCTTTTCCTAGTTTTTTACAAGCATCTAAGCAAGATTCACACATATCACAATTATACTCTTCTTTTGCTACAATTTTATTTCCTTCACTAACTAATATTTTTTGAGGACATGAATTAACAATATCTTTGGGGCAATCTTTATCAACCTTTATACTAAAAATATTTCTATAAAACATTAATCCTGGAGAAAATTTTGAATGTTCTTTTCCCCTACCAGCTTTGAGTGTAGCAGAAAGTTCTAACTCTTTACCTTTACTTAAAGTAGTTATAGGCATATTTTCATAAACAACCTTTACTCCTCCCTTTAAATCTCCTGAATAAACAAAATCCTTATCATTCACATTAAGTTTTAATTTAGGAAGAGATTTATCTTTTGGAAATTTTTCCATCTTTAAAGGAACTAAACCTATTCTGTGAGCAATTGTTTCATCATAAAGAGGAGAATCATTTTTTGAAATTTCTACCTCATCAACTGCAATTATCTGTACTTCATCAATATATCTTCTTATAGCATTTGCAAGACTATCTTCAATCTCTGCTTGAAATACAAGCTTATTATCTTTTTTATTTAGTAGTTTCATTTTATCATCAAAATTTTTTTGTTTTTAAATCTATTTAAGGTCTTCTTCCTCTTCTTCCACCTTTCTTCTTAGGTCCACCCCTAGGGAATCTTGTTGTATCAAGTATGTTTAGTATTTTAAATCCTGCCCTTGAGAGACTCTTTATTACTGCATGTGCTCCAGGACCAGGAGCAGGATTTCTTGTTTTTGCCCTTATTCTAACATATAATGATTTAATACCCAAATCTTTTATCTGCTCCTCAATTCTTTTTGCTATAAACATAGCTATAGTTGGATTAGCTTTAAGTCTTCCGTGTTTTGTAACCATTCCACCACTAACTTTTGCAATAGTCTTTCCAGACATGTCAGTGACATGAACTATAGTATTATTAAATGAAGTATAGATATTTACCAGAGCTTCTATTTCTTTACCCCTCTTTTTTTCTGAATCATCTATTTTTATTTCTTCTTCTTTAATATTACTAACTTTAGTTGTATTCTCTTCTTTTATTTTTATTTCTTTTTTCTTAGGCATATGTATTTTCCTCCTCTACTTTTTCTTCTTTAACTTCCTCTTCTTTTTTTACCTTTTTCTTTTTAATCCCTGCTTTTAGAGTTATTTTGTTCTCTAATTCAACAGGAACAATGTATGAAGGC
>JBBSXQ010000037.1:0-3649 GCA_038045725.1 Nanobdellota archaeon
TCTTCCAGTCATCATACTTACTCCTTTTTTTGTAATAATTTCTTTACTCTCTTCATTTATGATATTTATATCATATATTCCAGTTCCATTAGGTGGAATCAAAATATATTCTTCATTTTTTCCTACTTTTACGCTTACATCTAAATTTGTTGTATTCTCACCTATTTTTACAAATAAAGTTTCATTATACTGGACATTGCCCATATTTGTAACTATAAGAGTCTGGTTTATCAGCTCAATTTTAACATCTCTTTTTTCTTTAATAGGAAGACTTATTTCTGATGTTATCTGATTTGATATTGCAAAAATTTTCCATTCTAGAGGAGGTTCATTATAAGGGATATTAAATTCAAGAATTTCACCTGTTTGTATTTCTTGTTGCTTGAAAATTGTTGTATCTCTTTTTAGGCTTATCATAACAGTTGAGTCTATAATTTCTCCTGTCTGGTCGTGAAGTAGCGCCTTTACTCTTAAGTTTGTTCCAGGCTCTAATTCCTTGCTTTCACTAATTATCTCAATATTTGTAGGAACTTGTTTTATCTTTACATTGTAAGAAGCTGTTCCCTTATTTGTCACTCTCTCCTGAAGATCTTTTTCATAAGCATCTAGGTTGATAGTATACATTCCTGCTTTGGTGTCTTTTGGAAGATTTATTGTAACAGTGAGAACTCCATTAGAGATTGTTCCTATCTGAGATATTTTTGAAGAGCCTCCATTAAGAGTCATAATCATATTTACAAACCCGTTAGCTCCAACCATATTTTCTTTTATAGCAGTTCCTTTCACAATTATACTCTCTCCAGGGTTAAACTCTGCCTCCTGACTTGTTATTTTTAAGTTAATTATCTCAGAAATCTTAAAAGAGTCTGTTAGAGTATAATCTTTTCCTAAAATTGCCTTTATCTTGCACTCTCCTCTTAGTTTCCCGATAACATCTTCATCAAAAACAAGAAACGCCTCTAGATTTTTTTCCTCTCCAGGAATAAGAGATATGCCGTTTTTATAGAAATTATTTTCAATACCCTCACAAATTAAGTATATGTTTAAAACTCCGTATGTATTTGTAAGAGATTTTACTGTGATTGGAAGAGAAAGCGAATCTCCAAGATTATAAATTTTATCTGGCTGCTTTCCAACTATTATCTCTGCTGATATAATTGAACATAGAAAAACTGCCAATACTATTAATGTAATCACTCTTTTCATTTTATCTAATTAAAACAGATAATTATTATTTATAAATATTTGTGAGAGGTATCGTAAGATTTAAATATTAGTTATATCTATAAATTTTATGAATAAAGGTTGTCTCTGGCAATAGAACAAAAAACTCCTTCTTAGCTGAAACCAGAGCATCTCGGTGGATATTCAAAACAATATGATTTAATTATTATTGGAAGCGGTATTGCTGGAAGTGTTCTAGCTTTTGAACTAGAAAAAAAAAGAAAACAAGGAAAAAAAATAAATTACCTTATACTAACTGACCAAAAAAGCCCTCTTATGAATACCTCCTCACTAAGCTTTGGACACTGTAGAGTTCCAAAAAAAGAAGGATTAGAGAGAATTATTAGAGAGAGTGTTGAAAAGTTAGGAGAAGATGAAAATAGAATGAGGTTTATTTATTCAAATGCAGGATTAGTGATAAATCTTCTTGATGAATTAAAAGTTAATTTTGAATATAGAAGTTTTGGAGTTATTCCTCTGGGAAAAAAGAGAGGAGGAAGATTAATTCTTGAAAAGTTACAAGAGAATATTCCTTTTTTTGAGACAGAGACTGAATTAATAGATTTTTCAAAATCTGAAGGGGAATTTATTTTAAATTTGAAAAAAAGAGATGAAGAGATGATTTTAAAGACAAAATATCTTGTTTTAGGAACAGGAGGATATGGTGGAAAATTTCCTAATAATGATAATTTTAGGTATAACAGTTATAATATCTTTGATATTGTCAGAGAAAATAATGGTAATATAATAAATACTAATAGCATATTTATCCATCCTTTTGGTTATAATAAAGGAAAAAATATTTTTATAGGAAACGAGGTTAAAGAAGGAAGATTTATTGACTCTAATAACAATCCTGTTTTTGATGAGAGAGTAGGGAAACTTATTAAAGATAATAACTATCATGAATTTTTTAAAGATGTTCTGGAACAGATAAAAATATGTAAAGATAAAGGACTTTCAGTATATTTTGATGATGGAAAAAGAAAATTAGAAATTTGTCCAACAGTCCATTATACTCCTGGAGGGATAAATACAGATTATTTTGGTAAAGTGATTGGTTGTGAAAATCTCTATGCTATTGGAGAGTGCAAAGCAGATGGTTTAAAAAATGGTGGGAGGTTTTCCTGGTTATCCATTTACCTCTGCTATTGTGAATGCAAAATTTCTCGCAGATTATCTTTACAAAATTTTATAAATCACAAAAGACTAGACAAACTATGAAAAAAGAATTTAAGGTGACTCCGTGGGATGTTTCAGGAGAGGTTGATTATGACAAGCTTATAAGAGAGTTTGGAGTATCAAAAATAGATGAAGGACTTCTTGAGAAGATAAATAAGATAGCAAAAGATAATAATTTTATGTTGAGGAGGAGAGTATTTTTTGCCCATAGAGATTTAGACTTTGCGCTTAAAGAACACGAGAAGAAAAACCTATTTTTATATACAGGATGCGGGCCGTCAGGTCCTATTCATCTCGGACATGCTTTTGTCTGGGAGTTTACAAGATGGCTTCAGGAAAAACTAGATTTAGAATTATGGTTTCAGTTTACAGATGATGAGAAATTTTTGTTTAAGGACAAGTCTTATGAAGAGATTCAAAAATGGCTTTACGAGAATATGTTGGATGTAATTGCAATAGGTTTTAATCCGAAAAAAACACACTTCCTAGTTGATACAAAACATGCATCTCTGATATACCCTGAGGCTATAAAGATTGCAAAAAAACTAACATTCTCAGCAGTTAAGTCATCATTTGGTTTTAATGAAAGCAATAATGTCGGAGAGATATTTTACACAAGCATGCAGGCTGTTCCCGCATTTTTACCGTCTGTTATACACAAGAAAAAAATGGCCTGTCTAATTCCTCACGCAATAGACCAGGACCCTCATTTTAGGCTTACAAGAGATATACTTCCAAAACTAGGTTATTATAAGCCAGCTTCAATTCAGTGCTCGTTTCTCCCACCTCTGACAGGAGTCTCTGGAAAAATGTCATCCTCAAAAGAAATGTCTATTTTTTTAACAGACTCTCCAGAAGAGGTTAAGAAGAAAATTAACAAGTATGCTTTTTCAGGAGGACAGCCAACTATTGATGAGCACAGAAAAAAAGGCGGAAACCCTGATATAGATGTTAGTTTCCAGTATCTAAGAATGTTTTTTGAGCCAGATGATAAAAAACTAAAGAAAATCTATGAAGATTACAAGTCGGGAAAAATGCTCACATCAGAGCTAAAAGAAATTTTAATTGAGAAGGTAAATGCTTTCCTGAAAGAGCATCAAAAAAGAAGAGAACTTGCAAAGAAGCAAGTTGATAAGTTTTTGTATAAGTGACTCTAATCTTAGAAATCCTTAAATAATATACAATCAACAATTAATTAATCGTTATACCCTACAGCTTGCTGTAGGGTGAAAACTAAGAAAAA
>JBBSXQ010000038.1:0-1106 GCA_038045725.1 Nanobdellota archaeon
CCATCTTTGTTTATTTATCATTTTAACAACCTCCTTATTTTTATAAGAACCGAAAAGTTTATAAACTTAATATGTATCCAATATGTATGAAGAAAATACTTATATACCAAAAAAATGAAATTAAAGTTAAGGATATAGAAGGGTTTTTTAAAAAAGTTGTAAATTCATATGGCACTGGTGCAAAGATTGATTGCCCCAAAGTATATCTTGGAAAAGAGGTTTATATTATAGTCACAAAGAACAGAAGCAAATCAGAAAAGAAACATTAACCTGGTTTCAAGATTCTATATCTCCCAATTATTTATGCAACACTGCACATTTTAGCTTAATCAGTTTTTTGATGCTTAAAAAAGTTACTATGAGCATAAAAGTGTCTAGTGCATAATCTAATTCTTTTGAGGGATTGTTTTGATAGGGTTTAATCAGCATTTTGCCAGAGTGCTTTATAATCTTCCTTAGAGGTATCCATACGATATCGAATAGTCTCAAAATAAATTCCGACTAGGGTATTTTCTTTGTCATGAATCTGCAGAAGATGATTTATAGCTCCGTCAGAATCCATATCTTTTACTTTTGGCAGTTCCTTAGTTAATTTATCTGCAAACCGGGGCATATGGATTACTGCGATTGGACAATAGTGTTCTACTATATCTGATTTATTTGTGAAATTATATGGAATTTTCATGGCAAAGATATTTTTTGTATTAGTTTCTTGCAATTCCAGAGGGAGAGTATTTTTTGAATATAAAGGTGTTGGGTGGTTATTTAGCAAAAAAGAAGGTAAGTAGTAGGGGGTAAAGCTGTTATGAATATCTTTCCATGCTTCAGGCTCTGTAGATTCAAGGCCATAGGATACTTCAAGAGTCTTTCCATGTTTTCTGAATATTCTTTCTTTTTCCCTTTCTGTTTTTGCATTTAAGATTTGCTGCATTACCTCTTCGTTGAGAGATACAGGCAACCAACCTTCTATAGTTTTTACTTCTTTTATGAAATCATCATCTGCAAGGATATAGACCAGACCCTCATATTTAAACCATTTATTTTCTACCACTTTGTATGGATTCTGGTTTGAGGTTCTATTTCCTAAAAATAAATTTATTAATTTT
>JBBSXQ010000039.1:0-2821 GCA_038045725.1 Nanobdellota archaeon
ATCCTCTTTATCATGAGTATAAAGATAATAAACATTATATTAATGCGTTTTTAATCTGTATTCCATTTATTATAATCGGGCTTATTCCATTTATATTTCAGTATACGCCTATTCCAGATATGTTAGGGTTAAAACAAGATTATACTTTTTCAGAGTTGGGATTAGGAGTATTTGGTGGAGAAAAATTATTTGATTTTAAAAAAGTTGGAGATGGATTTACAGGTCCGTTTGGGTTTGGAGCTCTTATTTTAGGAATGTTTATTCCGCTTGGAATAGCATTATTCTTTTCAGTATCTTTTAAGAATAAAACTCAAAATTTCATAAAAGAGAGAGATAATACAAAACAACTTGAGAAAGAGTTTAATAATTCTCTTTTTCAGATTGGAAACAGGGTTGGAAATGGTGTTCCTCCTGAATTGGTTTTTGGCATGGTTGCAGAATCTGCAAGAGGTTTGAAAACAGAGGAATTTTTCAGGAGAGTAAATTATAATATTAAGCAGATGGGAATGAGTGTTGAAAGAGCAATCTTTGACCAGAAAAGAGGGGCAATGATTTCTTATCCATCTGACTTAATTGCTACAAGCATGAGAGTATTAATTGAGTCATCAAAAAAAGGATTAAATATTGCTGCAACAAGCCTTATGAGCATATCAGAGTATGTTAAAAATATAAACAAGATATCAGACAGGCTTAGAGACATGCTTGCAGAGATAATTTCTGATATGAAAAGCAATATGACTTTTTTAGCTCCTCTGCTTTCAGGAATTGTTATAGGTCTTTCTTTAATGATTACTTCAATAATAAATAAATTATCTTTATCTAATTTAGGGGATGGAGGAATAAGCGGATTTGGAAGTTTAAGTAATATAAAGGATCTTTTTGAGGTTACAGTCATGATTCCTCCTTATTTTTTACAGATAATCATAGGAATATATATTATTCAGATAATTTTTATTCTTACATCAACACTTGTGACAATTGATTCTGGAGAGGACAGGCTTGAGAAGACAAATAAGACAGGAAAGAACCTTAAGACAGGAATATTCCTATATCTTATTACAGCTTTTTTAAGCTCATTCTGCTTGTTTGTTCTTGCATCATTTGTTCTAGGCGCAGGAGGGTAAATTAGTTTATAGAAAAATTGAGTTCCAAAGTCGAAGATGGTATTCGATTAATCATAAACCTGTAAATAAACTGCTCATTTCATTCGCAAATGAATTAATTATTAATATGGAAACAGCAAGCGTAGATTATTACTTTTTGAGTTTTAATTAATAGATTCTCGAACGACTTTGGAGTGAAACAAATACTTTTAACATTAATTACTATTCTTAATCTGCGAGCTTGCGAGCAGGCAATATTGATTGTAAGATTATGATGCTTGGGATTTATCTTTTTAGGAAAGTTTATTAATTAGTTTTATCTTTTTCAGCTATGCTAAATAAAAGAGGTTCAGGAAAAAAAGCAATGGAAACTGAAATGATTGGCTGGTGGGTTATTGCTCTTGCTGTGCTTGTTATAATGCTTATCGGATTTATGATTCTTAAGGGCAAGGGAATTGGAGCTATTGATTATATAAAAAATTTATTCAGGTTTGGAAGATAAAAAAATGAGTTTGAAGAAAAAAGATAAGGGAGCAAGGACAGATATTGATAAGATAATCATACTAGTAATTGTTATAGCTGTTATAGTAATGGTTCTTTTGTTCATATTTAAAGTAGATATTTTAAAATATTTTAAGAATCTTCTTCCTGATTTAGGAAATAATAACAATATTGAGGATAATCTCGTAGATCAAGAACCTCTTAAAGAGATTACAGAGCAGGATTTGCTTAAAGTTATGAATTATTACAAAGATAATAATGTAGCTAATTCAGAGGGAAATCTAAAAAGATGTGATTGTGGAAGAGAGTGTGCCTTATATGCTAAATCAATAAAAAAATATTCTGATAAAAATAATTTAGATCCTTCTGTAGTTCTCGCTGTAATTATGCAGGAGAGTAACTGCCAGAAGAACCAGGTTTCTCAATTAAAGTGTGTTGGTCTTATGCAAATATGTGTAGACTCTTGGAGTATATGTGTAAAAGATTTAGGTTTGACAAGTGAAACATGGAGAGAAACTTTGTTGAAAAATCCAGATAAAAACATAGCGTGTGGAACCAAAATTTTAAAAGCAAAATATGATGAGTATAAAAATGGAGTTTATGAAAGCCGCCCTTATAAAACAAATGATTATTTTAGAAAGGATGTTGACTTATGTATAACAGAATATCCTTTTTTTGAAAATTATGAAGATATTGATGCTGCTTTAAGAGGGTATAATGGGTGGGCTTGTAAAGATGATAGCCAGATTTATTATGTTGAGAATGTAAATTTAATAGAAGAAAGATTAAGAGTAACTAGTGTATAAGATGAAAAAATTATTAAAAATAAAAATGAATACAAAAGCAGAACTAACAAGCACAGAAGTTGTAAAGATAGTTTTTGCAGCACTCTGTATTGCTATTTTAATTTACCTTGCATATAATTTATACGGATTATTTATCAAGAAATCAGATATTGCACAGGCAGAGGCGAGCCTGGAAAATTTATACCAGAAAATAGGACAGGTTGAGAGTGGAGAGAAGAATAATATTGTTACAATTGTTGAGTCTCCTAAAGATTGGTGGGTAATTGCGTGGCCTTATGGTGGGGGAGTAGAAAAACCAGAAGCATGCAAGAAAGATTATTGTGTTTGTATATGTCCTTATGTTTTTGATGTTGGAGAAAAAGAAGATTCTTTAGAAGAGTGTAATAAAAAAGGAGTTTGCAGAGATGTTTC
>JBBSXQ010000040.1:0-1396 GCA_038045725.1 Nanobdellota archaeon
GAACTTCTTAAAAAGTTAAATATTTCTAAAGCACAAATACCTAAGATTTTATCGACAGATTCGGCACTTCCGCAGGATTGTAAAATAGGAGACATAATTAAAATAGAGAGAGATAACGGGGAGAAAATTAATTTCTATTTTAGGGTGGTAGTTTAATGGTTAAAGACAACAAACATTTAGTAGTGAAGAAATATCTAGAAGACCACTCACTTGTTGAATCCAACATAATTTCTTTTAATGAATTTATTGAACAGAGAATGCAGGAAATTGTAAATGAGGTTTCAGAGACAATCACTAACGAGGATTTTGAAATTACTCTTGGAAAAATAAATGTCAAAAAACCACAAGTTATAGAAGCTGATGGAAGTTCTTCTTTTATAACTCCTTCTGAAGCAAGACTTAGAAATCTAACTTATTCTGCACCAGTGACTCTTGAAATAACTGTAAAAAAAGATGACCAAGTTGATTCTGAAACTGTTGAGATTGGAAGAATCCCTATAATGGTTAAGAGCAAAATATGTAACACAAACGGAATGTCAAAAGAGGAGCTTGTTTCAAATTATATTGATTATCTTGACCCTGGAGGTTATTTTATCATTAGAGGAAATGAGAGAGTTATGATAATGGCTGAAGACCTTGCAGAAAATCAGCCTTTTATCGAGAATGACAGCAAGAAACAATTAATGCTTAGAATGTTTTCGCTAAAAGGAACTTATAGAATTCCTGTTACTATTTCTGAAAACAAAGAAGGAATCTTAACAGTATCATTCAGCAGATTCAAAGACCTTCCAGCAGTTGTTGTTCTTAAATCTCTTGGTCTGACAAAAGAGTCAGATATTGCAAAATATATTGGAAAAGAGACAGACAGTGTTATTGCTAATTTATATGAGTTTGTAAGTATTTCTGATAAAGAAGATGCAATGATGAAAATTGCAGAGCAGACAAGTCTTCAGGGAACTAAAAAAGAGATTCTTGACAGAGTAAAACAGAGAATTGATTCTTATTTATTTCCTCATATAGGGCAGAAAAAAGAAGATAGAATAAGAAAAGCAGTAACTTTATGCAAACTAATTAAGCAGTATTTAATTGCTAAAGAAAATCCTAAATTAAGGACAGATAAAGACCATTATGCAAATAAAAGAGTAAGACTTTCAGGAGATTTGCTTGCAAGTTTATTCAGAGTAAATCTTGGAATACTAATAAGAGATATTCAGTACTCTCTCCAGAAATCAGCAAAAAGAAGAAAATTTTTCTCAATAAAAATAATAGCAAAATCAACTTTATTCTCTCACAGAGTTGAGTCAGCTATTGCAACAGGCGCGTGGACAGGAGAGAGAAGCGGAATAACTCAGAATATGGATAAGACAAATTACCTTGCGATTATATCCCAATTGCA
>JBBSXQ010000041.1:0-9191 GCA_038045725.1 Nanobdellota archaeon
ACGCAATTCATCCATCCCTTAAAAGGAGATGGATTTCTTGCGAAGCTTTAATTAAGTATTAAAGAAAGTAATACTACTTAAAAATAGTAAAATATAGAAAGTTTTATAAATACTTATTCTTCTCTGAATTTATGATAAATAAGTTTAATTACCAAGACAAATCATTTAAAGAAAAATTAATTGATAGACTTAAAAATCCTTCATTTATTTATTATGATGTAAGAAATTTATTTAAGACAACCCCTGCTGAAGTATTAGTTGCAGGAAGTTTAGGATTAATTCTTGGTACAGGAATAATGTATCATTCTGAAAAAGCCAAGGAAAAGATGATTCCAACACCTTTCTCTGAGATTGGTCAGCTAGAAAGAGATGCAAAATATAATCACTCATTTTTACCACCAATAAATCATTTCTTACCATCTGCTAGTGATACTTACTCAAAAGTTGCAGAGGCATGGAATAAAAGCTTTTTATATACTTTTCATGGAGACCATAGTAAACAATTTGCTAAAGAATTAGATATAAAAATGAATTTAGAAAAAAATATTTATACCTATCAACTATCAGATTTACTCAAAGTATTACCAGAACGTGCAAAAGCTGCAAAAGAAGAACTCAAAGATTTTAAAGAGGGTTCAGATAATTTAAAAAAAATTAGCAATCATTTTGAAAACTCGTGGAACAGAAGTTTTTGGGAAGATTCACATCAAAATTGCATTTCTAGCACTGATTCTGAAGGGAATATAACTACTTACTGTTATACTGTCTGTGATGAATATCATTACAGATGGGATTATTATCCTGAATTTGGCGAAGCAGCATCCAAATCATTAGATTATCTTCTAAAGAAATATCCTGAAATGGAATATAAAAATAAAATTAAACTTCCCTCTCAAACTAATGCTGAAGGAGAATATGCTGCAGAAACTTCTTTTTTAAAAAAATTAAAACAAAAAGATAATCCAAAAGCTAGTCTAAAAAAAGAAGATTATTTATGGTCTGCAACTTTATGGTATAATGGCTCAACATTTAGAACTAATATTCCTTTTATATCATCAGGATGGAGAGATATTAATAAGATATCTAATGAATGGAGATATGCAAAAAAAACTTCAAAGTCACAAACAGCAGATACACCATGTGTTCATGTAAGTGACCCTTATGAGTATACTATTGCAATGAATGGAGCAGAAAAAACAAAAGAAATTTATAAGAGTATTGATGAAATATTCACAGGAATAGATTATGCTGAAGTAAATGCTCCTCTTCTAGAAAAAAAGATAAAAAATTATATATCAATTGAATTAGATAACGTAAAAGGAGATTCAAAAAAAGAAAAAAAAGAGATTATAGATATTGCTAAAAATATATATTCAAAAAATATTAAAAAAGGAGTTGATGTTTCTCCATTTAAAGTGATAAATGTTGTGCTTGGTGGATTTGTTGGTACATTGGGTCTTGGTCTTATAGGATTTGGTTATAATTGGGTAGATGATAAATACAAATTAGTAGAAAAATTTGAGAAAATAGTAGGTATTGGAAAAAAATAATTTAAATCCCCTCTCCAAGAAAATTACTAATATCAATCTCTGAAGAATTAATAACTGAAAGATATTTTTCATGTATATTCTCAAGCTTAACTCTTTTTTCCATATTTGTTTCAGGAAAAAACTTAACATGACATACTTTTTTGTTCACAAGTTTTGAATCCTCCCTGCTTATCTGATATTTATTTCTTCCAGGACCAATTCTATAAGTATCTAAAGGAGCAGCAGTTCCGCTATATTTTTTATAGAATTCTCTTTTTTTAATAACTAGAATATAATTCTCTTCTTCTGAAAGAGAACATCTTACAATATCTCCTGGTTTATATTTGAAGAACATTTTATTCAACCTCAATATCTGCTCTCCAAGAGTTTTTCTCTCCAGAGACTTTTAATTTTTTTAAATTTAGATGTTTCTTAAATAACGGGCAGTAGAGGACAAATGTTTCAAACTCTCCACCCTCTCCAGCAGGATGTATCTTATATCTGTTGTTCAAATCAACAACACTCTCTATAAATTTTTCATCTATCTCTCTTCCAATCCAGGTTTGATCAAGAGGGAATGCAAAAACTCCTGTAATTATAACCTTAAAGTCCTTTCTTATGAGCTCATTAAGATACTCTATCTCATCTCTCTCCCATAATGGATTTAAGCAGTTTAGTTTTAGCTTCTCACATATCTTTCTTATTCTCGAAGCCTGGTACTCTGATTTAATAGCTCCTGTTATAATAGTGTCTATTTTGTATTTTGTCTTTGCTTTTTTCATTGCTCTCTCTAAATCTTTTAGCTCATCCTCTTTTTTTCCTTTTGTCCTCTCAATTATTATAGGAATACCCATTACCTCTGCCTGCTTCTCTACTCTTGTAATCGAGGGTGTATGGAACATATAACTCTCCTGATTATCTGAAAAAATAGAGATAAGGCAGGCTAGCTCATATCCTTTTTGCTTTGCAAGATAAGCTGAATAGCAGGAATCTTTTCCACCAGAGAATAATACTCCTGCACGGATTTTTCCACTAGTTTTCTGCTTTGTAGCCATAGTTTAAGTGAGAAATAGGGGTTTTTAAGGCATTCGGAAAAAATATAAAGATTAACTGCTTAGATAATTAATGGTGAATTTCTTAAAAAAAGAGGATAATAATTTTGAATATTATATTTTTGAATTTTTAAGGAATACAATCACTGATATGTATTCAAAAGCAGAAGAAAGAAGAGAGATAAATAGCAATATCTTTAAGGGAATAATAGAGACAGATAATAAGTTCTATGTTGAGGGACAGAAGTATTTTATTACAGGAAAAAGCAATAAAAGAAAAATAGATGATATTTTTTTCTTGCAAGATGAGTTAAAAGTTGATGAAAGCAAGAGATGGTAGTATTAATTATAAATTTAAACTAAATTACCCTCAGAATTATCAAATAAACTCTCAATTTCACCATCAATACTCTCCATTTTTTCTAAGTTAGCTATCTCCTCCTCTATTTCCTGCCTTAAATCAGCAAACGGGTCTGGATTATGTTTAAGATATATCTCTTTCAGCCAGATATGAATCTCCTCAAAATGAGCCTCCTGCTCAAGCCATATTTTTTTCCTGTCCTCAAGATGCAATAACGGGGAGAAAGTAATAATTTTTTCCTCTCTGCTCCCTCCTATAAAATCTGTAAAAGATACTTTTTTTATCCTTCCATCTTTATCTAAAACCTTTAGTAAATTTCCATATATCTCTCTTATCTTATCCTTAAGACTGAAATTTTTTTTGGGAAGAGAGAAAGAACTCTCAACAATAGCATTTCTGTTGATTATCTCTTTTTTTATTCTCCTGTTTTCAGTTACAATAGCCTTGTTTAAAGATTCTATAAGCTCTTTTAGTGTTACTTTTCTTAATCTAGGTATGGGGCTTTTAGGTATTAAAAATGGAATATCCTCGTCAAGTTCTATTCTCTCGAGAACATGTTTTTTCTTTTCTTTTTCTCCAAAAAGAATCTCGTCTATGCTCTTTATGTACTTATTAAGAAGAATCTCTGATTTTATCCTTAAAAGAAGAGCTGCTGCAAGAAGAACCTTGCTTGAGACAAAAAAATCAGCCTCTTCAAGCTCCTGAACCTTCTTAAGATACTTATCTGTGAGTATAGTTATATCAATATTCCAAGGGTCTAGCTGTTCAGTATTTATTAAGTCATAAATAATCTCCTGCCACCCTATCTCCCTGCTAAAAAGCAAGTCATGAATCTGCTCCTGTCCCACATTATTCCTCTGTTTCACATCTTTTTCCATATTTATACTATAAACAAGAGTTATATAAATCTTTATAAACACTAAAAAACTATTCCAACTCTATGCACAGGAAAGATGTAGTGCCTAAACAAAGAACTACTTAAAAATGAAGTTTGTTCAAAATATCACTACTCTACAATAAAATTCTTGTGTCATTTTTTAAGGGTAACAAAACCGAAAGGTTTATATACTTGAGTGATGTATGTTTATTATCACCTCTTTTTGCCCAGGAGAGGATTCAGGTTATCTTATTTGACTACTTGAAGACTCTCCAAGGGTTTATAATAAGATGGCGATTAGTCTCGTTGTTTTTAAGGTGATAAATCAAATAATATTCTTTATGAAAAGAATCAGAGGATAAGCATTTATTATTTAGTATCTGCGCCTCTGTAATTATAATTATTTATTCTCAATAACTAATATCTTCTTCTTAAAGGATTTACAAGATTATACACATATGCTGGCTTGTATCTAACACTATCTGAGATAGAAATTACTGCGCTTGCTACTTTATCTAAAATCTTTCCAAATAAGCCTGTTTTTGGTTTGCTCTTTGCTTGCTCTGAGTAAGCATAACTAGGTTTCAAAGAATAAACTTGTTTAGGAGCTACCTTTACTTCCTCTCTCTTTTCATTTAATCCAAGATAACCATATATCTTCTTAAATTCAAGAGCCTCATAAAGATACTTCTTATTTATAACTGCTTTTTCATGATCTCTTAAAAGATTAACAGAATTGCTATCCATCTTGTAAGCATTAAGATAACCTACTATCTTCTCAGAGATTTCCTTAAACTCCCCAATTCCATACTCTTCTCTAAAAATAATAATATCATTAAGATTAAATCCTCTTATTCTTGCTTCCAGCTTAATTGTCTCTGGATTTTTAGTGTTTGATATAACTGCAAGTAAGCTTCTATATTTTGATATGTCTTTATTATTTATCATATAAAATCACAAACTCGATTGTTTATAAATCTTTTCAATTGACGTCATTTTTTAGGAGAAACAAAATTATAGTATTACAGGACAGCAATTATTTTAAACTACCTTAAAAAGATAATAATATGAAAAAGAAAAAAAGCTTGAATCAGAAGTTTAGTGATTTAGGATATCTAGTTGTTGATATAATCCCGGATAAAAGTATTGATAAAGGGCTGTCTGAATTAGTTCTAAAGTATGCTAGTGGCAGATATAAATCTATAAAGATAATTCCCTCAGATATTGCTGTTTGGGGAGAAAGAGAGTCGGAATTCATACCTGAACCAAAATCCCATCTAGTTTATGGTAAATATAATATAGAACACCCAGAAGTAAAAGAGCTCATCCATAAATACACAAAACCAAATTCAACATATGTTAATATGACTTTTCTTCAAGATTCAGAAGGAACATTTCTTAAACTTAATAAAAATTATACAGAACAAATCTTAAAGTTAAGACTTAAAAAGAAGAAAGAATAATTCTTAAGTCTTAAACTCTAGATACTTCTTTCTTAAAAAGTTATCAAAAACTTCTTTTGGCATTTTGTGAGAGAATTCGTATTTGATATAATTATCAGAACAACAGTGCTCATTCATAAAAGTATCTAAAGCTTTTTTATTATCTTTAAGGCGGTTTTTAAAAAATTTAACAGTATAGCAAAATTGATAGATATCGCACTTTATAATGTATTCTTCCATAAAAAACCAATATAGCCTCTATTTTTAAATCTATTTCTTATATATCACAATTATCTACCCCTAAACTTGCGAATATATTTTAGTTATTAACATTAAAACAATCATTAATCAAATAATTATTAACTTAAATTTTTATTATTAACAAATAATATTCATCAGCTACTTTAGAACGCAAATTACTAATAGATTGGACTTACTTTATTTCTTGCTCTCAAATTCAGAATAATGGCATTTTCCGCAATAAACTCTCTTGTCAGAATTCATAAGAAAAACTCCTGGACCGCATCTCGGACAGAATCTCTCTCTTGTTACTTTATTGCCCTCAATTTTATACTTTGTATATTTTTTGCTAGTTGGCTTGTTCTTTCTTTTTTTCTTTCCTTTTTTTTCTGCTTTAGGCATTTTGAATTTTAAGCTGCAACAGCTCCTTTTTTTAATTTTGGTTTTATCTCAGTAGCATCTTTTATCTCTTTTGAATCATAAATAAATGCAATTATATTAAAAGTTTTTGAACCAAATTTTCCAGATATTTTCTTAATAATTATGTTCTCCTCGGGAGATGATAGTTTTTCAGAAATAATCTTTGTTAACTCAACCTTGCTAGGAACTTTTTCAGAATTAGTGCTTGCCAGTATCTCTTTTCTGTTGAACAGAGGATTTTTCTTCTCTTCACTAATTTTTATATCCATTTTAAATAAATTATCTTGTTTTAATTGCAAAATTTCCCTTGTTTTTTATATTAATTTTTTGAGCTATCTCTGATTTCTCCGGATTAAGTATAATAATTCTTCCGTTGAAACTATCAGTTGACTCTCTAGCAGAACATGCAGGACACCTGTCTCCTGTTTCATAAATTCTATTGCAAATTTTGCATGCTTTTGGTTTTGCCATTTTATCTTCTACCCTTCTCTATCTTGCCGTGAACTAATCTCTCTAACGGCTGATCATTTACTTGAATTACCTGAAATCTTACTCCAGGAATATCTCCCTTACTTCTTCCCTGTTTTCCACCTATCCTCTCTATTAGAACCTCATCATGTTCATCTATGAATTTCTGAGCTAGGTTTCCAGGAATAAATGCAGTTACCTGCTTGCTGTTTTTTGTAAGCTGAACTTTGCAGCATTTTCTCATAGCAGAATTTGGCTGTTTTGCCTCTTTCTGGACTTTCTGAAGGACAATTGCTTTTGCCTGACTAGCTCCCTCAAGAGGATCAGCTTTTTCATAAAGATTTAGAGTTCTAACTTTATAATCTCTATTTTTCCATCTGAATTTTCTTCTGTTTTTTATTAATTTCTTAGCGTTTTTTAATCCCATTTTTAAGTATAAGAATAATTAATGATGATAAGATTAGTTTTTAAAGGTTTCTCATCTGTTAAATTTAATAATTACTACTATCAATCTCGAATGTTTTAGATTAGAAATAATAATAGTCGCTTGTAAACTCGCGAATATATTAATAGCTAATAAAAAACAATCATACTCATTAAATTATAGTCTGTTAAAAAATTACTAGTTAGTAAACTATCTTGTGATTAACAACATAAATTCATCTGTGAAGATAGAGGTATAAATCTTAATCTTTTAAACTTTAGGATATTCAAATCTTACTTTACACCCCAAAATCTTTGCACTTCTTTCAATCTGTAACCTTAATTCACTTCTAATCTTAAAATATTCATCCATATATCTTCCAGATTTCATAAGATAATTTATCCCTTTTTTCTGTATTTTCAAAGCCTTAGAAAAGTACCACCAGTGTTTTAATTTATTACTTTCTCTTTTTGTTTTATTAAATAAATATTCTGATTTAGTAATTAGAACATCAACCATTTTTCTTGCTATTTCCTCATTTATCTTTAAGATTTCTAATTTTTTTTCTAAGTCCTTTGTCATGATAGCTTAAGAAATATTATATTTATAAAATTATATATCTCAAACAATCCTCAATTCCTTTTCAAAAAAATCCCTGACTACTCTCTGCAAATCAAGGAATCTCTGTTTATTTCTTCCAAGCAGTGCTGCTTTGTTCTGGATTCCCCCAGCAGTTATTATAATCTCATTTCCCCTTACATCAATGTTTTTGAAGGTTATAGGACTTATTACAGATCCTATAAAATATTTTACATCCTCAATTCCTCTTGGTTTTGCAATAATTTTAACTCTTCTTTTTGTTATCATGCTTATCTTTCTTATGTTCTCTCCATCTCTTCCAACAGCTTTGAGTACAAGTGATTTTGGAACACAGAAGATTATTCCATTATCATATTTTAAGCAGAATCTTGTATTTACCCTTGTTACATTTTCAAATAAATTTAGATGTCTAATAGTTTGCATATCAATTGTTTTTACCATCTTTAAATTTTAAGATAATCTTGTTTTATAAATTTATTGAAAAACACTTATTTTACCTAGCAACATCCTCAACAACCTTTTTCTTAGCACTCTTTTTTTCATCATCTCTCTTTGTAAGAGGACCAACAACTTCTACAAGAAGTCCTGGAAGTCCTGTTCCGATAGGTACTGGTTGATTAAGGATTATGTTTTCTATAACACTAACTAATTTATCCTTGCTTCCTTTTATTGTTGCAGTTATGAATTGCTTTATAGGAGTCTCAAATGTTGCTCTTGCAAGTATAGAAGATTTTTGAGCAATAATGCCCATTCTTGTAACTCCTTTAATATCTCCTGTGTTAGTCATAGCATCGGCAACTAGAGTAAGATGCCTCATGTTAATGTCAAGACCTTGTGTGTTTATGACATTTTGAATCTCATTAATTATAAGTTGTCTTGCTGCCTCTATTCCAAAAACTTCTGCCATCTCGTAAAAGTCATTTGATATTGTTTTGTTTTTATTTACTTCTTTAAGTTCAATTATTTTTTTCATATTTGTTCCAAGAGTTATAATAACATAATTATTTTCTTTCTTGACAATTAAAATCTGGTTTATCCCTTTAACACCAGAGATTACTGTCTCTTTAAGCTTCTCTTTTAATCTGTAAATCTCCTTAAAACCAAGTTCAGACACATTTAAAACTATTAAATTTTCTTTTTCTTTTGCCTTAAAATTAAGTTCATTAAGCTTATCTACAACTTTCTTTATAGAAGTATGTGTTTGTTTTAATCCCTCTTTACTTATTTTAATCTCAATTTTCTTCTCGCTGAAATCAAGATTTATTTCTGATGCAATCTCTTTGATTGAAACTTCTTTTATCTTCTCAGCAAGAATTCTTGCATCATCAGCATTATTGTAATCTTTTTCAAGATAAATCTCCATCTTAGGAGAGGATGGTTTTTTCCTTGCATCAAATATTTCTATAAGTCTTGGAAGACCCGAGGTAACCTGCATCTCCTGAACACCTGCAAAGTGGAAAACATTAAGTGCCATCTGTGTTGATGGTTCACCAAAAGACTGGGCAGTAACAATTCCTATTGCCTCTCCGGGGTCTATCTTCTCTCCTTTATGCATTTTCGAAACATCAATTCCATCTTCACCATATTTGAACTGGATAATATTGTTATTACTGTCTCTGACTGTCTCATCATACTCTACTCTAATATCTTGAAGAGCATTAGCTAGTTTTCTGTATAAATATCCTGACTTTGGAGTTCTTAATGCAGTATCCATAAGGCTGTCTCTACCTGTAAATGCTCAAAAAAAGAATTAATCAGGACTCAATCACTTCATAAAT
>JBBSXQ010000042.1:0-9334 GCA_038045725.1 Nanobdellota archaeon
AATAACTAAAAGATACAAATGTTACAAACAAAAAAAGTAAAATATACTGGGAAAAAAATCCATTGGCCAACTTTAAATACTGTTATAATGGTAGAAAATACTTTAAAAGGTATGAATGAAAGTATTATCTCAATAGCAGAACTTAAAAGAAAACTTCCAAGACAAGTTAATCACATTACATTAATGACTATTCTTGAATATTTAGAGAGAAGTAATAAAATAGCTGTAACTCTTAAAGGCATAACATGGATAGAAAATAACAATCTAAATTTAAAAAAAGCTATTTTAAGAGGAATGGAAATCTGAAATGAAAGAGGTAAGAGTTATTTTATCTCCTGAAGCAGAAGAAGTTTATAAAAAGTTGAATTCTGAGGCAGAATATGTCAAGCAATCAAAGATGATATTAAAAGCTATTAATCAGAAGATTGAGCTAATAAAAGCAAATATTCATTATGGCAACCCCATTGCAAAAAATTTGATTCCAGAAGAGTATAAACAAAAGTATTCTGCAACAAACTTATTTAGGGTGGAGCTTCCTGTATTCTGGAGAATGCTTTACACTTTAACAGATAATGAAGATATTGAGATAATTGCTTTTGTTCTAGATATAATTGATCATCCTGATTATAACAAAAAATTTGGTTACAGGAAAAAATAATGTCAAAAATCTTTAAATATACCTAACACTTAAACTTATTATGAGATTCTTTCCAAAAACAGGAATAGGGAAGATTTCTTTTTATCTTGCTGTAATAGGGTTGATTCTTATATTTGTTCCTTACTGGATTGCTATGGCTTTTAAGATATCTATGCCTCCAGTGTCAGGTTTCCTTTCAGTTGGGTTGATAATAATTTCAGGAGTAACTTCTGTTGTCTCAATAACAAAATACAAGGACAGAGTTATTGCATTGTTTATATCTGCTCTTATAGGATTATTTGAGGTTATTCTTGTGTTCGGAAAATTTTTGTTTGCTCATTAGTAAGAAATAGCTTAGAAAGAATTAAAAATATTAGATTTCTTTTAGTTAATATGGAAAAAAAGATGGTTATCACTCAAAAAGAGCATGACGAGTGGCATAAAAAGAATAATGGCTATGACAAAAAGAACAATAAAGAGCATGAACTTTGTCATAAAAAGGTTGGTATAGCTGTAAAGAGATAAATAATTTCACATATCAATTCCTATCTTTATACACTCTATTTGACCTTATAACATTTCCCAAGATTATTGGAAGAGCTCCTGTACTGAAATCATTTACAGAATCATCATAATCTTTAATATCTGTTTCCTGCTTTAGGTCTTCTACTCCGTCATTATGAATTCTTTCTAAGTAATCTGGTTCAAATTCTAGAGCCATTTTAATGAATAGTGTCAGATATATTTACGTTAAACATCATATCAAAATAATTATATAAAAAATGATCAAACATATTATGATACATTCCTTTTTTATTCTTCCAGGTGTAAGATTCTTTAAAGCTATGTTTTGGATTATTTTCACATTCAAAGTGAATTTCATAATTTTTCTGATTAAAATAAACAAACTCATTGCACTCATCAGTATGAAGACCTTCATCCACACATACAATGCAAGAGCTTAACATAGGCAAAAAGAAAAATTGTCTAGCTAAGATAATTTCTATCTTACTGTTTTTTTTCCCCGTAATATTTTTTTGTCTAGACATTTTATAGTTAATAAACCTCCTTCAATTTTCTCTTAATAGCAGGATGTCTTAATTTCCTTAAAGCCTTTTGTTTAATATAGCTCGCACCTCCACGCGTATGATTGATTTCTTTTCCTACTTCCTCAAGTGTGCATCCTTCACCCCTACTATCTAATTCATATATTTTTTTTATTACTCTTCTCTCTAGAGGTTTAAGATTTTTAAGAGAGTTATTGATTATTTTTCTTCTCTCTTTATCAAAAATGACATTTTCTTGGTCTGCTTTATAACCTATGTGTTTAAAAGCATAAAATGGATGAAATTCTAGATTTATCTTTTTCTTATTTATATCTGTATCTTGCATTAATTGTGCAAACTCTATATTATCTTTAATAGCCTGGTTAAATTCTCCTGGAAAAAGTTCCTCTTCTGAGCATCCAAAATAATCAACAAGTTTTTTAATTGTTTTTTTGGAATAGCGGTGTTTTCTTGGAATCCACCTAAAATTTACAATCTTCCATAAAGTTAGCTTACAAATACCAATATCACTAGAGAGACTATCAAAATTCAGATTATTCCTCTCCATATAGCCATATATTATCTCGTGTTTTTCCCCTGTCTTAGAGGAAATATTAAACTCCAGCATATATTTTTTCATGTTTTATAGGATTAATACAAGTTTTTAAGAATTATTGTAATGGTAGGATTAGAATAAAACTTAATCAGTAAAATCATAAACTAACATTCCAGTCAGGATATAGGCTTTTAACTATATCTATTCCTTCTCTATTTATCTTGAGGCCATAATCATGACTATTTCCTTTAAGTCTAAAAGTTTTTTCTCTAATATTAATCTCTAATTTTCCCATACAAACAACATCATACCTAGATCCTTTTGACTCAGGTATATGAACTATAAAACCACTAGAAAGCTTTTTACTCATATAATTATAATTTACATTATTTTTTTTAAGAAAATCTTTTAAGATGTATGAATGTAGTTTATTATTCATACCTAGTAATAAGGCTGGCTTGTCATCTAGTCTTAGAATAATTGCTTTATACTCTCCTGATTCTTCAGGGAATGATTCTAATAAACTATCTTCAAGGACCATAATTTAATTTTCAATTAGATGTTATTTAAAGATTATTGTTGTTAATATTTTCTTGATTTCTTGACTCTAAACCACAAAACCGCACTGCTTATGATAATTATTCCTAAAATCCTGTGTTAAATAAATATGTTACTTATAACATAAAATATGTGATTTGTAACTTCTATTTAAGTGATGAGTAACATAAAATACGTGATAAATCACAGAAAAGTATTTAAATGATATTGTCTTAAGTATTTTATGACTACAATAGAAGAGCATAAAAAAATAGTGAAGGAATTTTTAGATGATATAAATGAGAAAATTAAAGCTAATTTACTGACTGAAAGACAGAAGATTATAGGATTTGCATCTTCTGAAGCAGCTGTTAATCTCTTTGCTATCTTCCTTCACAAAAAGAAAATTATTGAGCCGAGTTTTAGTATAAACCACAGATATTTTGCTTCTCTGAAGATAGCAGAAAATAAATTTAATTTTAATTTCATAAATAAAGAAAAAATCCTAAATTTGCTGGTAGATCAAGAAAGTTACAGGAATAAATTATGTTATGGGAAGGAAAAGGATGCAGATATTGTAAATTCTGCAGTAAAGAACTTATTTGAATTAAAAATGTTGATTGAATCTGAATTGGAGGAAAAATGAAGGAAGTAATTGCTTATGTTTATGATTTTTTATCTATAGTTTTTGAGGATGAAATAGAAGAGAAAATAAAAGAAATTATACTTTTTGGTTCTGTTGCAAAAAAAAGTTATGATAAAAAGAGTGATATAGACTTGTTTTTTAATGTAAAAGAAACCAAGGAGATAAAAGAAATTGAAGAAAAACTTAAAAAAATACTCAAAAGTTTTGAGATTAAGGCAGAAAAAACTTGGGCTTTGAAAAAAATTAAATTCCCGATAAATTTCATTGTTGGTTCTCTAGAAAATGAAACCTGGAAAAATTTAAAAGAGGAGATAGTAAGCTCTGGAATTTTGCTTTATGGAGAGTATAAAGAGATGCCTGAAAATTTAAGTCACAATTACCTGTTTAGTTACTCTCTAAATAATTTGTCCAGGAAAAACAAAATGAAATTTATAAGGAAGATGTTTGGTTACACATTGAAAAAAGGAAGAAAAAAATATGAGCAAAGTGGTTTCCTAAAGAATATTAATGGCTTAAAAATAGGAACAAATTCCATCTTAATACCTTCTGGTGAGATTATTAATGTAAAAAAACTATTTAATGATTTTAAGATTGAATATAAAATTATAGAAAGCTGGATTAGAATGTGATTTTTAGTTTTTCCTCATCCTAAACAATAATATCGCACTACCTATGGCAATTTATCCAAAAGATAGGTAACTTCTTTTTTAACCTGTTCATATGAGGGAAGTATTCTAACTAAATCCTTTAAGTTTGTCTCATACTCTTTCTTTGATGGGAAATTTAAATTAGAAAGTTCGGACTTTTCTTCTTTTAATTTTTCTATAATGAGTTTCCTATCAATTTCAACATCTTTATTAATCAGCATCCAGATATCATAAAAATCCCTTGGCTCTGCTCTGTTTATTAATGCCCTTATCTTTTCCGCGAGAATCTCTTTTTCATCCAAAACAACAAGAGTAAACAAAGGCACATCAGAAAATACTTTTTGGATAACTTTAACAACTTTGTTTTTTATTTTTTTCTTGTTAAAATCAACTTTTAAAGTATTTGTAGAAGATTGATTTCCATTAAAGAGGGGGCCTTCAAACCGTATCTCTATCCTCAAATTCCCTTCAAATTCCTTTTCAGCATAAATTTTGTAATTTATTCCCAAAAGCTCAAAATCTTTCAAGCACCTATAAACAATTTCCTTTGTTTTTTTAATTGAAAGGTCAGTTGTAAAATCCAGATCTTCAGATGCTCTTTCCAAACCAAAACATATTCTTAAGCAGGTTCCTCCCTTGAAAACAAAATTCTCTGTGTATTTTGAGAGGGCATTAAGGAAAATATACTGCAAATACTCCTTTTCTTCATAATACAAATTTGTTTTTCTTTTTTCCTTTATTTCATCAAGTTCTCTTAAAGATATCATTTTAATAGTTTATATCCAACAACCATCTTTTATTTAAATTATTCCTTCTGTTTAAGCCCGGGTCAAGCAGGCTGTATCCTCTTCCAATTTTATTCTGAATTTTTTTTATACCTCTGCCAGTATACCCTATTTTTTCAAGGATAAATCCGAGTCTTTTTAAAACTGCTTTGCTTTTAACCTTAATAGAATATTCTATAACTTTCTCTATGTCCAGTTCGTCCATGCCATTTTTCATGCATTTAATTATCTCTTTTATCCCTCCAGAATATCTTGGAAAGAGCAGGGAATCAACTATTGCTTTTTCCTTTTCAGCAATTGTAATTTTCCCTATAGAAATATACCCAAAAAACCTTTGTTTTGAAAGAGTCACATATTTAAAATTACCTATATCCTTGGTGTATTTAGAAGTAGCAAGAAAGATTTTTTGAACTAAATTATCACTGAATTTGTAATAGCTAAGAGCTGACCAGAAAGATATGTATGATGGAAAGTATATTGAAGTGGCAATTACAAAATCATCTGCTCCTTTTACAGCAAAAAAGCCTTTCCCAATTTTTTTTACTATCTGTTTTTTTTTCAGTGATTTCAGGAGATTATAAGCTTTAACTTTGCTAATCCCTAACAACAGACATAATTCTTTAATTTTAAAGATGAGTAAGTTATTTCCGGTTAATTCCCTATATGCTAAATCTTCCAGTTTGCTTAGTTGCATTTTTCTTATATTTTAGTAGTTTTATTACTAAAAGTAAAGATAATTACTATTTAAATCTTTTCCTTATTCAATTTACTATGCAATTGTATAGTACAAATACCATCATTTCTTAATTCTCTTCACCTTAAACCACAAAACTGCACTGCTTATGATAATTATCCCGAGGATAATCAGGAAGGAGTTGAGGAATAACTTTTAAAAGAAAGCAATCTACTAAATCTTATGAATAAACCCTTATTTAAAAAGATAAAAATAGAGTATGTTATTTTTTGACTATTTCATAAAATTTTTCTCTGTATCTTGCTATCTCTTCATTAGTCAACTTTGAAATAAAATCTAAGATTAATGAATTGAATTTTTCAGTATCTTTAAGCGATACTATTATCTCTTCTTTGGTTATCTTGAAATCAGTATAATACTGCTTATCGACTCTTTCTTTTTTAGCACTAAACATCTCTGAATTATCTATCCCAAATAAAAGTTTTATCAATATTATTGAACCTGTATGGTTTTCGCATTTAATACCTATTTTAAATAAGAGAGCAGTAAGAATATGATACATACTATAATAAGTAAATGTAATCGATTCCTCTAATTTGTTGTTTTTAAGCAATATTTTTGATGAATCTAGATTGGATTCTGATTTTCTAATATAAGATATTTTAAGCTCCTCGCTCGGCTCAATAATTTTAAGTTTCTCTTCTCTTAATAATTTACTCAAAAAATTTATTTCTTTCATAATAACTTTCAACTCCTTTTATTATCACATGATTCTTCTCTATTTCTTTAATTAATAAATTTGATTTATTATATTCTCCTATTTTAACACTTAACCTAGTATCAATATTCTCGATTTCCTTCTTTAATCTAGGATTTTTATTTTCTATATAAATATCCACATCACTCTCTTTTTTTGGATTTCCTTTTGCATAGCTTCCAAATAGGATTGTTAAGTTTACTTTAGGATTTCTTTGTATTTTTTCAATGATACTTCTAAGAAAAGGGTATTTTTTTATAATTATTAAAAGATTGTAATTCTCAAAAGTATAAGCATAAATCTTTGATTCTATAGTCTTTTTTAAAAAATAAACTTTATTTTTTCCTTCTTTATTGTAATCCACTATATTTTCTTTAGAAAGTTCTTTAATCTTTCTTAATACAGTCATATGATTAATCTCCAATATTTTAGCAATTTCTCTAATATGGCACTGCTTTTTCAATAATACTCCCACTATTTCTAATTTGTAATCTTTTTGTTCCATATGGAACACATATGTTCCATAGTATTTAAAGTTTTCTATCCCTGTTGAAATCTGGTTTTTAATGCTGTAAGATGATTTTAGAAGGAAAATCTTTACTTCTTCCTCACCCTAAACCACAATATCACACTGCTTATTGTGATTATGCCCAGGATAATCAGGAAGGAGTTGAGGAAGTTTATCCTGACACCTACGAGATTAAGATAAAATACAGCAAGAGGGACAACTGCTATGCTTAGAGCAAATGATAGAGCAACTCTCTCAATCCAGTCAATGTTTTTTCCATTATCTGATTCTTCACTCTTCAATTTTTTTCTATCTTCATCAAATTCTTTTGTTTCTGGAAAAAACAAGTAACTTAGTATAAAACCAGGCAGAAATAGAACATAAACACTTCCGAAAAATATCCTGAATGATTCAAGATAGCCAAGTTTAGTAAAAAAAGCAACATTTAGCGAGATAACTGCCAGTATAACAATAAAAAGCCCTATAAAGGCAATCCATTTATGATGAGTTTTCATCTTCGTCCTCCTCTAAAACTAAAATGCTTAGCAGTATTATAAGTATTCCGGCTATTATAGATATCATCCAGGATAGCCAGCCTAGCTGGGCTGTTTTATATTTGATTATCCCAAAACCTAAAAGACCTAAAAGAAATATAAAAAAATAATCTTTTTTCTCTGGTTCTTTATGTTTTATTTTTTCGTGCTCTGAGAAAACATCTAAAATACCCACTGCAATTACTGCAACAAGAAGATAATTAAGATTAAGATATGTTGAAACAACCCCTGTCCATATCTGCTCAATCAGAAGAAGAATAAGATAGGTAACTAAAATTGTCTGAAATAAGTGATTTATGAAACTTGCATTATGACCTTTAAATAATTCTTTCATTTTCTCCTTTCAGATAATCCTGGTTTATAAACAGTTATGTTAATCCAGTCAATAGGAACAGTGTAATTATTCATATCATCCTGATTTAGATGAGGGATATTAAAAACCATGCTTAGCTGATTATCTTTAATAAACAAATTATCTTCTTCTATATTAAAATTTGCTTCTGTGATAATCCAATCTCCATCTCTTATACTTGGAGAATTATAATTAACAACAAGATAGTCAACATTATTTTTTAAGTAAGTTAGATTGTTTGTTAGGGAAATTACTGTCTGTTTAAATGGCTCAAAATAATTTTCCTTTGAAAAAGACATGTAAAAAGGAGAGGAGATTATTATGTCATTTTCAGGGAATTCAAGATAATACTCTCCTATGTCTAGCTTAAGATAAGATGGTTGTTGTATCTTATCAAGATTAAATGAATTATCATTATATTTTACTGTCTGCAATCCATGGTTATGCCATGTTTTTAATTCCATCTGGCTCTTCCTGTTTGCTTTTACATATATAATTGACTCTTTTGTTTCTATTCCATTATAAATAATGTTACCAGCAAGAAATAATCTATTTGTGACAATTTTATTTGTGTTTAGTCTTATCTCTCTTATTAATCCGTCAAATTCTGAAAATTCGAGTTTATAGACTCCTTCAGGAAGATTTATTGCTCTAAGATGTCCTGATTGAATATTTGCAGTTTCCCTATTAACACTTTCAATCCCATCATCAGGTATACCTGTATTTACAACTATATTTTCAAGAGAGTCATATAGTGATATATCTAGTTCATCGCTACCATTATACCAGTTTATATCTTGTTTTTTAACATCTATGTTAAGGTCACCTTCCGCATATATGTAAAAAGTATGTCTTCCTCTTAAAGAAGTATCAATAATTGTCTCTTCCTGTGAATAATCTTCAATTATTTTCTCCACTGGTTTAAAAGAGCCATCAGTTGCAATAATAATACTCTCTTCTTCAAGAAGCTCATCAAATTCAAGAGCAGGAAGATTTGTATTTACAAGATAAACACTTCCTTTTCTCTGAAACTCTGAAAGCCCATTAAGATTTGGATTATATACTGGTTTCCATAAATAATGCCAGGATTCCTGATCTTTTGCTCCTAAAAGTATCTTTATATCATCATTTTCAGAAACTTTTATCCTTGAAGTTATCTTAATATCTCTGGATTCTCTCGGAATAGGAATATTAAAATAAACAAGGCTTTGTTTAGCTTCTCTGTAAGTGGTATTTTCTGTGTTATAAGGTTCTGATATTCTTGAGAAAGGAGAGAGATATGATTTTTTTGCATCTGTATCAGAGCCTATGTCATAAAAATAATTAAACTCGTGGCTTATCAGGAAGTTATTATAAATAAGATATCCTACAATTATTAAGGGGATAATTAGTGCTATAATTTTTAGAATTTTTATGTGCTTTGGCTCATTTATAAAATCACGAGCCTCTCTGTACTCTTTTTTTATCTCTTTTTCCACAGAGTTAATCTTCTCTTCAATTTCTTTCTCATCTTTGTTTTCCCATTTTCTTTCAAAATGATTTCTCATATTCTTTTTATATTTATCAGTATATGGTGTTTTTACCATTTTTTAACAGGTATATTTGTATATTTTAT